>URRU01000183.1 GCA_900550335.1 uncultured Clostridium sp.
TATTAAATAATTAATCATATTAAATTAATTAATCAATTTTTTCTGTATTAATAATCAATCATGTTAAATTAAATAATCAATCTTAAAAAAAATCTCTTTTAAAAAATCTTAAAATCAAACAATTCTTATTATATCATATTCTAAAAATATTATAATGTTTAAAACTTTATTGGTGCTTAAATTATAAATAAAAATTTACTAGATTATTTTTTCAAAATGATTTTAATACATTAGCGTACTTTTTAGAAAATTAAAGAATAAAAAATAGAAGTATTTAAAGAATAAAAATAGGAAGTATGATAAAATAGAAAGAGTAAGAACTTATATAAAAAGGAGAGATTGAATGCTAAAGGGAAAAATAATTAAAGGTCTTAGCGGATTTTACTATGTAGATACAGAAAACGGTTTATATGAATGCAAGGCTAGAGGAATTTTTAGAAAGCAAAAAATTACACCTCTTGTTGGAGATAATGTTGAGATAAGCATAGTAGATGAGGAAAATAAAAAAGGTGTTGTTGAAACAATTGAGGAAAGAGAAACTGAGCTTGTTAGACCACCGATTGCAAATGTAGACAAGGCTCTAATTGTGTTTGCCGTTAAAGATCCAAAACCTAATTTATCTCTTTTAGATAGATTTATTGTCCATGCCGAAAGAGAAAATCTTGAGATAGTGATTATATTTACTAAGATGGATTTAGACGATGGCTCATTAGATGAACTAGTTGAAATATATGAAAAAGCTGGCTACAAGGTTATACCTGTAAGCAGCGAAAAACATATAAACATAGAAAAAGTAAAAGAAGAATTAAAAGGAAATACTGTTGTGTTTGCTGGCCCTTCAGGTGTTGGTAAATCTAGTTTATTAAACCAGATAGATGAAAGCTTCCAGTTAAAAACAGGAACAGTAAGTGAAAAAATTGGTAGAGGTAGACATACCACTAGACATGCAGAGCTATTAAAACTAGAATGTGGAGGAATTGTAGCAGACACTCCAGGATTTAGCTCACTTGAATTAGATGGAATTGATGAAATGGAATTAAAAGAGTATTTCATTGAATTCGATAAATATGACGAATGCAAATTTGGTTCTAAATGTGTACACGAAAATGAGCCAGCTTGCCACGTAAAAGAGGCTGTAGAAAATGGGGAGATATCAAAACAGAGATATGAAAGTTATCTACAGTTATTAAACGAAATAAGACAGAAAAACAGTAGGAGGTATTAGTTATGGTTAAATTAGCGCCATCAATATTATCAGCAGATTTTGCTAGATTACTAGAAGACGTAAAGAAAGTTGAAAAAGCAGGATGTGAGTATCTTCACATAGATGTTATGGACGGACATTTCGTACCAAATATAACTCTTGGACCAGCAATAGTTAAAAGTTTAAGAAAAGATGTAAACATGGTATTTGATGCACATCTTATGATAGAAAATCCAGATAACTATATAGAAGAATTCGTAAAAGCAGGATGTGATATAATAACAGTTCACGTTGAAGCTTGTACTCATCTTCACAGAACTATACAGAACATAAAATCTCATGGTATAAAAGCAGGGGTTGTTTTAAACCCAGCTACATCTTTAGATACTATAAAATACGTTCTTGATGACGTTGATATGGTTCTTTTAATGTCTGTTAACCCAGGATTCGGTGGACAGTCATACATACCATGTGTAACTGAAAAAATAAGAGAACTTAGAAAAATGATAGACGAAAGAGGTCTAGATATAGAAATAGAAGTTGACGGTGGAGTTAAACCATCTAACATAAAAGAAGTAGTAGAAGCTGGTGCAGATGTATGTGTTGCTGGTTCTGCTATATTCGGTAAAGAAGATATAGATGCAGCTGTTAGAGATCTTAGAGAAAACGCAAAATAGTAAATATTTAAGATAAATAGTTAGTGTCTTAAAATAAAACTAGAAACAGAGTGATATAAATTTGAAAACTTGTATATTTTTAAATGGTTCTATTTACGATTATGAAGATATAAAAAGTAAGATAGAATCTGAGAATTACGATAATATAATTTGTGCGGATGGTGGTGCAAATCACGTATATAAAATGGGGATGACTCCAGGATATATAATAGGTGATTTGGATTCAGTTGATCCGAAAATTGTAGAATATTATAAAGAAAAGGGTGTGGAATTTAAGAAATTCCCAGAGAAAAAGAATGAAACAGATTCAGAGCTTTGTATTATATTAGCTGATATGCTTGGCTCTAAGGAAGTGGATTTATATGCAGCTCTTGGGGGTAGGATTGACCACACTTTAGCAAATGTGAAATTATTGGATTATATGAGAAGAAAAGGTATGACTCCAAGGATTATAACTGAGGATGAGATACTTTATCTTGTTCATAATGGTAGTTTAAATGTGAAGGGTAATAAGGGAGATACTTTATCTGTTATTCCTATTAGAGGGGATGCAGCAGGAATTAGTCTTTACAATTTAGAGTATCCGCTTGATAATTTTACTATGGACTATGCTCAGCCTAGAGGGATATCTAATGTGATGCTTGGAGAAGAGTGCACAGTAGAGATAAAAAATGGCTCAGCTATTGTTGTTAGAAATTTAAAAGAAGTATAAATATAGAAGAAGAGGGAATAGCCAAAGTGCTCCAGGCTTCAGCGACACGCCTACTTTTGTAACACATTTATGTGTTGCGTGTCGCTTGCAGAATTGTCGCGTTTTTGGCTATTTCCCTCTTCTTTTTTACATTTATAAACCGTTTTAAATTTCAAATAACAATGATTCTGAGCTATTTTATATTTTGAAGAAGGTTGGATGTTGGATTTTATTCTTCGTCATCGCTTTCATCAAGTTTGTTTCTTCTTTTGTTTGTTGCTGCCATACAGATTTGTAGTAGGATATATGTTAGTATTCCTGTAAATAGTGCAGACATTATGAAAGTACCAACAACTTCTTGTTCAGTTTCTAGTGGAAATGTGAATGCATTTAATAGCCCAACTATTACACCTGCTATTATTGCTCCAATTGCATTTGTTTTATTAGAGGCTTTTATAGATCTCGCCCATATTCCGTTTTTTATGCAGCTAAATAGCATGTATATGTCTAATGCAAAAAATGTTATAACTTCTCCTAATATATGAGGCTCTGTTCCAGTGTAATTTGCGTATGCCATTTGTACAAACATAGATATTACAAGTAATGAGAATGCAATCCAAACACCATGACTTTCTATTTTTAATAATTTTTGTTCTTGCATTTCATCTAAATAATTTCGTCTAAATATATTTTTCATAAAAGTTTCCTCCAATCATGTTGTTTTATATCTTTTTATATGTTTCGTATTTTTTATATCTTTGTATAGATTACAAAACGATTTTTAATCCCGAAATTTTATTTATTATCTCAAAATTTTGTTTATTATCCCAAAATTTATTCGTTATCCCAGAATAATTCGTCCAATGTTTTTCCGAGAACTTTGCAAATTTGGATGCATAAATTTATGGTAGGATTGTAATCTCCTTTTTCTATAGCGCTTATTGTCTGTCTAGTTACACCGACTTTTTCTGCTAAGTCCTTTTGTGTCATATCTAATGCAGCTCTAGCTGATTTTATTTTAAGATTTTTAGGCATTTGCTCACCTCGTTTCTATCCTATCTTTGATTTAAATATAATATATATAATACAAAAAGTCAAATATATTTTACTTTTATATAAATAAATATTACCTTTAGATATGTGATATTTGT
>URRU01000184.1 GCA_900550335.1 uncultured Clostridium sp.
TGGAAAGCTTAATCTTTTTAAAGCTTCCTCTTCTGATATTAAATCTGACATATATAGCTCAATAGCATTATAAACTCTGTCATTTGCCATACTTCCAATTATAATGTCATAAAAAGGTACTTCTTCCTTTTTTCTACATGCAACTACATATCTTAACCATTCTCTATCATAGTTTTCAAAATTTTTTACTTTAATATTAGGATTTTTAAACACTGAATTATCAATTTCGTATTTCGATACATATCCTTTTTTCCCAAGTATAGTCAATCTCTCTGTCCATCTTATTGCTTGGCTTTTTATATCAGTTGTATAAAATCCCATTCCAAAATCAACACTGTCTCTTGATTTTGATACCAACAGTTTATCAACTATAATAGAAGAACCATGATATAAAATCATATCTTTACGCCCCTCTTCTCTAATTGTTCTACTAAGTCCTCAACAATCCACTCCTTGCTTTGAGTATGCAAAATATCATAAAACTTCAAAATATACCCTTCTATAAGGTCATTTTCATCAAGCAAATCAAAAACTTTTACTGAGTCCTCACTTATATAATTAGCCAAATTCTCCACGCAATATACAACAAAATCCATTTCTTTTTCATTTATCATAATAAATCACGTCCTTTTACAATCCTTCTATAAAAATTATATCACAAAAACTACACACCCTTAAACCTACACCCTCCCAAAGATTTCCGAGCTAGACAGAAGCGTAATAAAAAAGGAAGAACATATATATGTCACACTGCAATCTACAGACGCTTTCAACCTTCCTCTAAGATTTCTGAGTTAGACAGAAGCGTAATAAAAAAGGAAGAACATATATATTTCACACTGCAATCTGCAGAAGCTTTCAACCTTTGCTATTCGAACGGAGTTCGAAAAAAGCAAAGAAAGCGTCGAAGCCTGCAGTAGACATATATAGTTCTTCCTTTCCCCTATTTACGATTCTTTACTAACTCAGTAATCTTCTCTAAACCTATCTTTGCAGCATTCACTTCCCCTTTATTAGGATAATTCGAAAGCACAACCACACCTTTCTTGCTGTGTTTCTCAAATCCTATAAAGCAGTCAAAGTTATCAGTACTTCCATCATGCCAGATAATCTTCGTATCGTCGTTGATTACCCATCCAAGACCCATATCGTACTTACCTTTAGAAATAGTATAATACTTCTTATGCCCTAAAGCTAAATACTCAGGATCACACTCGATATTTTCCTGCACAAACTTCATCATATCATTCACTGTAGATACTAGACCAGATGTAGCTGCATACACCTCATCTCCATTCCACTTCCAACACTTACCTATCTCAGTATCTCCTGTATAGCCAGTATTTTCAAGTCCTAACTCCTCTACAGTTTCTTCAATAATTGTCTTAACATCCTTATCATATATCTTAGATAGCACCTCTCCCATAACTGCACCACCAAAATGAGAATACACCCATTCACGATGCTTAGCATTTGGTTTAAAGTTTTCTATATCATTTAATATATCACTTTCATTATATCCACAATATGGATTATCCTTGCTAAATAGCGCATTTTTCATTTCTTTTCTCGCTATATGCTTAGGATATGAGTTACCATATCTAGCTGTGTGAGTTGCAAGCTGCTCTATTGTTGGATTGTGGCTTATATTTTCGTCTAATATAGTCCCTATCTTATCAGTTGTACTAACTTTTCCCTCGCTAATCGCCTGACATAGCTTAGCCATCATAATACTCTTAGTAAGAGATCCTATTTCATATCTATGCTGCTGTTTAGTTATCTCAGCACCTTTAGCTCCATAAACTTTATAATCCATTTCTCCATTATCTATAGTTCCTACTGTAAGAACTATCTTAGATGTACCCCTAGCACTCGTATAATTTTTTATAAGGTTATCTGAATTCATATAAACCCCTCCAATTTTCCTCTTTATATAATATCTTATCTTTCACTTCAAATTTTACTTTTTTGCTCTATTTCTATTTTACTACATTTATCTATCTTTTGCTTATCTTAGATACAATTTGTTTAGACTTACTCTTAAATATATCTAAGAGCATCTCAACCTCATCTACTTTCATAAGGTGAATTACTCCACCATACACTACTACCCCAGACATAACAGATACAAATAGAGCCTTTATTAAATCTCTCGTTCCATAAATTCCCCTAATATCCATAAATCTATATACAAAATAAACAACAACACCCATAACTGCTGCCGATAGTATTGATTTAATTGTAGTTATAATTATCTTGTCCTGTCCAAAGTATTTTATCTTTTTCCTTAAACTCATAAAAAGAAGGAATATACATATTGTAGCCGAAATACTTGTAGCAAATGCAAGCCCACAATGTCCCATAAATTTTATAAATACTATGTTCATGCAGATGTTCATAACCATTGCTATCATACCATTTCTCATAGGTGTCTTAGTATCTCCAAATGAATAGAACACATTTCCCAAAATATTTCTAAGTCCAGATGCAGGAAGCCCTATTGCATAATATGAAAGTGCCGCTGCAGTTAAAAGTGTCGCACTGTGGTCAAATTTACCCCTTTCAAATGCAAGCTGAACTATTGGAATTGAAAGCACCATTATTCCTATAGCAATTGGAACCATAAGCACTATTACAACATTCACACTTTTTCTTATTATTCCTGTAGCTGCTTTGTCATTTCCTTCACTTGATAGCTTAGATAAAAGTGGATAGACAACAGACTGAATACTCGATATAAACACACCTATTACAAAAGTATTTAAAATAGATGCATCATTTAAAACTGTGATTATCCCGTCTCCAAGTGTAGATGCTAAAGTCCTGTCTACAACTGTATTTAGCTGATTTACCCCTACTCCAATAAACACCGGAATAACTAAAATCAATGTCTTTTTTATGTATTTATCCTTTAAATCTATGTAGAACTTATATCTATATCCGTCTTTATACGACACTGGAACCTGAAATAGAAATTGACTCGCCATACCAATTAAAGTAAAAATAGGCATAAGTCTAATATCGTATTTTGCACTTAAGAATATCCCTATAATAATTATTATATTAAAAGGAATTCCTGTTATACTAGGTACAATAAATTTCGAATTTATATTCATAAGGCAGGTCATAATATTGCTCAGCCCGATAAATACCATACCCCATATCATTATCCTAGTAAACTCTGAAGCAAGTTTTAGCTTTTCTCCAGTGTAGCTCATTGCAAATATTTTTACTAGCTCGTCAGAAAATATATACCCTATTACAGATAACAACAAACTGACTACAACTATCATATTGAATATATTATTTACAAACTTATCTGTCCCCTCTTTGCCCAAGTCCTTCTCTACAGTGTAGTACATTGGGATAAATGTTGTCGCAAGTGCTGTACCAATTGTGGAAAATATTACAGTTGGGATATTCATAGATGTTATAAACGCATCTGTAACCATCCCTGCACCGTGGACAGATACCAGTATTGTCTCTCTGGCAAACCCAAAAATTTTCGAAACCATGGTTACAATAAACAGCCCCATAGTCGCTTTTGCCACTTTACTCATAACTTTCCTCCTGATTTTTATATATACAAAAGAATACTCTCTCTTAATTATTTTGTATACACTTTCAAAAGATTTTTCTATTATATTTCATATAATTTATTTTTTTATATTGCGTTATTTATAAATTCACTAAAATTTTTTGA
>URRU01000185.1 GCA_900550335.1 uncultured Clostridium sp.
TATTGATTTTAACGATAAGAAAACCCTTTCTTATAAATACAATCTATTAATATTATGAGGTGAAAGCTTATGATGACAATTTTATCTGGACTTGGTCTATTATTACTTGTACTTGCTGGGTTCTCATTCTTTAGCTTCAAGATGCCAAAAGGATCTGTAGCTATGGGTGGTATGGCCGATGCAGCAGTTGCTACTTTCCTAGTAGAAGCAATACACAAATACATCTCTGGGGATTTATTTGGAATTAGCTTCCTAGCTGATGTTGGTAGTATTTCAGGAGGAATGGGTGGAGTTGCTTCTGCAATCGCTGTTCCTATAGCAATGGGTGCTAACCCAGTTCTTGCAATCGTTGCCGGTGTTGCTTGTGGCGGTTGTGGTATACTTCCTGGATTTATAGCAGGTTATATAGTTGGTTTCATAATACCGATAATAGAAAAGAAATTACCAGAAGGATTAAACTTAATAGTTGGTACTTTACTAATAGCTCCTTTAGCTAGATTTATAGCATTAGGTGCAACTCCATTAGTAGATGCTACTCTAGTACAGATAGGTGGAACAATATCTGCAGCAGCAGAACAGTCACCACTTGTAATGGGATTCCTTTTAGGTGGAATAATGAAAATGATATGTACATCTCCTCTAAGTTCAATGGCTTTAACTGCTATGCTTGGACTTAAAGGTTTAGCAATGGGTATCGCAGCAATAGCTTGCTTCGGTGGATCATTCACTAACGGATTTATATTCCATGGATTAAAATTAGGAGATAAGAGTAACGTAATCGCAGTTATGCTTGAACCTCTTACTCAGGCACCACTTGTTACTTCAAATCCAATACCAATATTCTGCTCTAACTTCTTTGGTGGAGGTTTCGCAGGAATGGGTGCAGCAGCATTAGGTATAATAAATAACGCACCTGGTACAGCTTCTCCAATACCTGGATTATTAGCTCCATTCGCATTCAACGATCCTATGAAAGTTGTAATGGCTCTTGTTATAGCAGCAATCGGTGGTTCTATAGCAGGATTTGTAGGTGCTAAAATATTCAAAAATTATAAAGTTGTAACAAAAGCTGATCTTGAAAGAAGAGCTGGCGTTATAGCTGAATAAAAAATCGCAAGTTTTTTTAACTTAAATTTACTTTATACACAACTCACAGAAAAGGGGCTATCACATTAACATTAGATGTGATAGCCCCTTCTTCATTAAAAAAATAGATATAATAAAAAGGTGCCGTAACAGAATATTTAAAAACATTCTTGCAACAACACCTTTTCAGATATCTATATTATACTGTTGCTACTTTAAGTTCTTTTTTGTGTTCCATATTTGGACTCTTTAATACTAAGCTTATACTTGATAGAATTACCTGTATTGCAGGGTATGCCATCCATACACCAGATAGTCCAAATAGTTCTGTGAATATCCAAAGCATAGCAGGTGCTATAACTATTGGCTCGATGTATATTAATAAATTACTGAATTTTGTATGATTAGTTGCATAGAAGTAAGCACTTGTTACTCTTGTTACTCCAAAGAATGCATAAGCAAATGCTGTTGTTTTTAATGCTAGTGCTGTTTCATTCATAAGTTCTGGTGATATGTTGAAGTATTTAGCTAACTGTACGCTGAATACCATTGTAAGAACCATTAAAAATACAGAGAACACTGAGCATAAGAAAAATGCTTTATTGTACACATAGTGTAATTCTCTTTCTTTATTTGCTCCAAAGTAGTAGCTGAATAATGGCTGAACACCATCGCCTATTCCCTGTATTAAAAGCTGTGCACATGCAAGTACATAACTTATTACTGAATATATTGCAACTGCTCCATCTCCACCGTATTCGATACATTTCCAGTTTGTAAGTATTATTATTATTGAAGGAACTATTGTCTGTCCAAATGGAGATATTGCTATTTTCATTATCTTTTTAATCTTAGCTATGTTTGGTAGTATGTAGTCTAGCTTGAAGTTTTTATGATTTAATTTTATAACATATATAACGTTCATTGTAGCAACTACACCCTGTGCAGTTATTGTAGCTAATGCCGCACCAAACATCCCTAAATTCATTTTGTATATAAATACATAGTCAAGTACGATATTAGTAACAAGACCTGCTACCATGTTCTGAGTAGCTATGATTGGTTTTCCCTGATTTCTAACTATTGGATTTAATCCGTTTCCTAAAACAGGAAGCATTCCACCTATTAATATTGTTGTTATATAGTCGTCTGCTCCCTTATATATTGCACCTTCTGCTCCTAAGAAGTTAAGTATGATTCCTTTTGTACCTAAGAAGAAAACAGGAAGTATTGCTCCAAATATTAGAAGAAGTATTATTGTCTGCATGGCACTATGCTCCATGTCTCTGTCCTTACCTTCTCCTCTGTATATAGAAACAAGAACAGATCCTCCTATACCAACGCCAGTAGCTGTTGCATTAAGCACAACCTGTATTGGATAAACTAGGTTTATCGCAGCAAGCCCCACGTTTCCTATACTGTTCCCTACAAATAGCCCATCGACTATCGAGTAAAATCCACTAAATAGCATTGCTATCATTGATGGAATTACATAATGCATAAACTGTCTATTAATTCTTTTTTTATCTATTGTTAAGTCTTTATTCATAATTTAAACACCTTCCTTTCACCAAAGAAGAGTTTAAACTATGGTCTAAGACCAAGGTCAACACTTTTTCAAAAGAATTTTTTACTTTTTTCAAAAATCAACTTACTACTTCTTTATTATCCTCTGAATTTTAATGTTTCTTGCTTGCATTCAGAATATAATTAGTTTTTTATATTTACTTTATTTTTATGTAGATTTCCTTGTATTCATGCTGCTTATCTGCATAAGCTGTTGTATTTATCTCATGAGTTAGTATATAATTTTCTAACTCTATTTGATTTTCCTCAGCATAATCTTTTATTTTTTCTATATATTTTTTATTTAGCTTACTTCCCTCAGACGGCACAACCATACTTAAGGCATCAAATCCGTTTATTATTTTGTCGTTTCTTTTATTTTCCTCGTAAATATTTTCCTTGCTTAGACTACTCTCTTTTCTATTTATATCATTTTCAAAAAGATCTTCTACTATCTGTCTTTCAATCGTATAATATGTAGCCTTTTCAGTTAAATCAGAATTGTACTCCTTTATTACCGCACCTAGTACAAATTCCTCATTACTTATACTCGGAATATTTTTTAAGACTAATTTCTGTGCACTACTCTCTTCTTCTGTTTCTTCAAAGAGAATATATGAAGTTTCAAAATGTTTCTTTTTAATACTCATATTTCCAGAGATTGCAGGTCCCATTGTAGAGCATAGATAATCTAGTTTCTTTAAAAGCTGCTGTTCATATCTTATTCTATTTCTGCAATCTATTCTCTTTTTTTCAAATAACTCAAGTGCCTTTTTCTCATCATTTTCGTTCATTATTGAGTACATATCAGATACAGATATATCTAAATTTCTGTAAAAAATTATGTCTAATATCTCCAAAATATTGTACATATCGTACATTCTATACTTGTTGTTTGGGTTTATTTTTGGATGAATCATATCCTTTTTTTCGTAAAATCTCAGTGTATCTACTGTTATGTTGAGAAGTTTTGAAACTTCAGATATGCTGTATGTCTTTTTCAAGATGTATCTTCCTTTCTGTTTTTATAATTATATTCTTTTTTTATA
>URRU01000186.1 GCA_900550335.1 uncultured Clostridium sp.
GTTTGTAATAGATTATAAAGACAAAAATAGACTTACAAAAGCAAGCCTATTTTTGTCTTTTTTTATACTTTAAATATAACCTGGAAATTATATTAGAAATATATAAGAAAAAGAAAAGACGAGGAAATTTTCCTCGCCTTTTGTATAAACATTATATAGTTTTTATTATCTATTTGTTAAGTTTAACATTTTAGCTATAGTTCTAACTACTTCTTTGTTAACCTGTCCACCTACCTGGAATAATCCGTAAGCATCTTTAGCGTATGAATTTATAGCTGATTCCTGTTCTTTTGATAATTTAGATGTAGCTAGTACTATTGGAGCTTTTTTAGTTGCTGCCATATTTGCTGCTGCTAATGCATCTACTAAATCTATTGGTCTTCTCTGTCCATCTTTTGCTACTATTACGTTCTGAGCTCTTCCTACACCTTCAGCAAATCCAGATTCATTATAGTATTTTTCTATTACTTTTGCATTTGTAGCTTTTCTGTTATCTCCGTATATTCTATTTACAGATTTAGCTTCTTCTCTTAATGCGTTTTCATCTCTTGCTGTTACTACAGTTTTTCCACCTACTATTGTAGTGTCCATTCCTTTTAATTCGTATACAGCATCTTCAGATATTCCACCTTTTTTAGCTACTACTATTGGTGTTTTCTGATCTGCAGCTACTGCTGATATTGACATTGCATCTGCTTCACCTTCTGCTCCTACTACGAATGCTTTAGAGTCTTTTCCGTTATTTTTTCTTACAGCATCCATTACTAATAATGAAGTTTCTTCTCTATTATCACCATCATATCTTTCGATTTTAAATCCTAATCCTCTTAATTCTTTTTCTAAAGATTTATTAAGAACTGATTCTCCACCTACTAGATGTATTGTTGCTGATTTATTATTTCCTACTAAATGATCTGCCATTAATTCTTTTAAGAATTTAACAGTTGCTTTTGGTAAATGATCTGCTTCTGTTAATAACATAGGTACTTTTCTAGAAGTTTTATCTGCTATAGATGATGCTAGAGGAGCTGCTGCTAATCCATCTACTAAAGCGTTTCCATTTACTAGTACTATATCTCTTATTTCTTTTGTATTTCCATGTGAATTATTAGTAACTACTGGTCCATTTAATCCAGCATATTCTTTTGCTAATAATACAGCTGTTTCATATCTATTTGATCCTTCAAATTTATCTACTCTTGCCTGTGGTCTTAACATCCAAGATGCTAGTCTTGCCACTTCCTGTTTATTTTTTCCAGATATTGTATATGTTTCTGCCTTTAAATCATCTTTTGCAGATAATCTTATTTCAAATCTATATACTCCATTGTATTCTTTTATATTTCTAAATATCTGTGTTTCTAATGCTTTTATTGTTTCCTGATCCTGTATACGACCTATTTCATAATAGTTAAGTTCGTCATCATTTATAACTATTTTTCCTTCTCTACCAGCTGCTATATTATCTTTTAACATTCCAAAGAATTCATTTCCTTTGTCTGTTAAGAATAATCCATCATATAAATCAGCTACATCAAAGTTATATCCTCCTGGAGTTATAGTGTATTCTTTTACTAAACTTGAAGATATAACTGTTGCATCTGTAACTTTACCAGCTAAAACAAATCCATAGAATTCTTCTGGTTTTACTGTACTATTTAAAGTTGCTTCTGTTTTTCTAGCTTCATCAGTATAGTATTTTAATGAAGTTATTCCTGTATTAGCATCTTTTTCAGTTTTGAATTTTCTAGATACATCTTTTTCTAATATTATAGTTTTTTCTGATTCTAGTCCTGGGACTTTAACATCATCATGGAAATCTAATACAAGCTGTCCTACGCTGTTAAATTCAACACTTTTAAATAATTTACCATTTTCTTTATTAGGATCTATATTGTCTACTAGTAAATCTTTTAAATCCTTTAAAGATTTCTCATCGTATTTTGGATAATCTGTTTTTACTTCATAGTGATATAATTTTCCATCTACTTCTTTGTGTCCTTTGTCATATACTTTTACAGAATCTCCAACTCTTAGTGAATTAAATGCATTCTGCCATTTCTGAGTAGATGCATTTGCTGTTAACTGAGTCTGTTCTTTTCCATTTATAAATACTGCATATACTGACTGATTTCTTACATCATCTTTTCCAGTTGGTGCATTTTCTTCTTCATTAGCAAATACATTTTTTTCTACTAAGTTTCTTATTTCTTCCTGTAAAAGTCCTAATTCATTTGCTGAATGTTCACTTTTTACTACTTCTGCTGCAAGAACTGGTGCTACACTACTTGCTAGCATTGCTCCTGCCATTACTACTGATAATCTTTTCTTATTCATTATCTTTTTACCTCCGTTTTCCTTTTTTATTCGTTACATCTCTTTTTTTCTCTATTCTCTTGCTCTTTCGACGCAATTCTTTATTCTTCCACAGTTTTATTGTACGGAGCGCGCGACCACCGCCCCTAACCCAAAACTCAAATCAATCTAAAAGGCATCGATACCATTTAACATCAACTAAACTAATTTTAAATTAGAACAATAGCAAATAAACAAGAAAAATAAGTAGTTAAAAGGTATCGTTTCATGAGATTGTATTAATAATACTAATTTAAATCAAAACGATACCTTTTAACTTAACTTCATTATGAAAAGAGGATTTGCTATGAACATAAACAAATTTTTTGAAGGAGTAGATGTTGAGTGTAAAAAATCAAGCGATACTTTACCTAGAGATCTTGGTAGATATACTTAACATTTACAAATACAAAAGGGGGTAGAATATTTTTTAGACTAAAATGTATAGTTTGATTCAAATGTAATCCATGGAGAAGTTTTTATGGTACAAATTATTATAGGAAATTATAAAATATTAATTCATTCTATTGAAAAAAATAAAAATAAATGTTATCATAAATATACAGAAAGATGTGTCATATAAGATGTCGTGTGAGAGTTCTGACACGAAGTTAATATAAAATAGTGACTCAATTGAAGATGTCGTGTGACGGTTCTGACACGAAGTTAATATAAAATAGTGACCAAAATAATGACACAAGTAAGCAAAGGTGCTAATTTTTTAGCACCTTTTATTTTGTATAAATATATTTGGAGAAGTAGCATGAATAAATTAAATTTTGATTATGAAATTAGAAAAATTAATAACAGTTTTTTTGAAAAATATAATAAAGAAGAATATCCAGAAATAGAAATAAAAAAGAGTAGACCTTATAACTTTATATTATTTGAAACAAAATATGATTATTTTGTGGCAGTACCTTTTAGAACCAATGTAAAGCATAATAATGCATTTAAATTTGTAGGAAGCAGTAGAAATAGCGCAGGAGCATCTGGATTAGATTATTCAAAACTATTGATAATAAAAAATCCTAATGATATTGGAGAAAAAACTGATATTGAAAAAGATGAACATTCTATATTAGTAAAAAATATAGTAAAAATAGGTATTGAGATTAATGAATATATTGATGACTATAGAAATCATATTTTAGGGATTAAAAAAATGGGAAAAAATAAATTTAAAAATAGATATATATTTTCTACATTAAAGTATTTTCATAAAGAATTAAATTTAGATTAATAAATATGTAAATTGTTTTTAAAAAATAAATATAGTTACAACAAATAGAACATACGTTTTTTGGAGTATATGAAAAAAAGTCTGTAAATTTAATCGCCTT
>URRU01000187.1 GCA_900550335.1 uncultured Clostridium sp.
ATAATTATTTTTTAAAGAGAGGAACAAGTGCAATGGGAAAAATCGGTACAGCGCTTAATATGGTAATGCTGCTTCAAAGTAATGGAAAAATGAAACTGGAGGAGATAGCTAGGGAGTTAGAAGTAAGTAAGAGACAGGTGCAAGAATATAAGAGTGAGCTTGAACAAGCAGGTATATTTATTGATTCGCAGAGTGGAAAATATGGGGGATATTCTATAGCTCCTGAAAGTATATATTTTTCTGCTTCACTAAGAGAAATGGATTTAGGAATATTAGATAGGGTAGCGGACTTTCTTACAGAGTCAAATAATATGTACTCTAAGGAATACAAAAATTCTATAAATAGGATAAAGTCTAATTTTAAGTTAAAAAACTGTGAAGACGAAAATATGAAATATTTCTATATATATCCTGGATGTAGTTTAACTCAGGAAAAAGATAGAGAAATAAGCAAGCAAATATCAGATGCTTATGCTGTAAAGAAAAAAATGAAAATAGAGTACAAGTCTATAAAATCTGGAATTTCTGAAAGAATAGTGCATCCTTATGGATTTTATAGTTATCAGTCAGATACGTATTTAATTGCCTATTGTGAAAAAAGAAAGGCTATAAGAGATTTTAAAATATGTAGAATAAAAAATTTAGAGATTTTAGATGAAAGATATGTTATTGACGAAGATTTTAAAATTGGAGAATATACAAAAAATTCTATAGGTAATTTTAAAGGCGATGAGATAGACATTCACCTTATTATAAGAGAGCCATTTGCAACGGTTGTCAGTGAAAAAAGATGGAGTTCTAAGCAGACTATTAAAGAACTTGAAGACGGAAGTATAGATTTTAAAGCTAGAATGATGGGATATGAGCAGATAAAAAACTGGATTCTTGGAATGGGGCCTAGTGTGACTGTTCTTAGCCCAGAGAATCTTGTAGAGGATATAAGAAAAGATATTAATAAAATGATGAAAGTATATGAATCTAAAAAATAGACAAGTCGAAAAATAAATAAGTTCAAAAGTAGATAATTATATAAAAATTGATAAGTTTATTATAAATAGATAAAGGCTGTTGTGATTTTGCAACAGCCTTATTGTATTTAGAAAACAATTGTATTTAGAAAACCTTTAGTTTTACTGAGGTGTAATTTAAAAAATAATTAATTATCTTTTGAAAGATTGTGTATAAGTTTCCAAGCGTATTTTGTATCTTTTTCAAAATCTTCTTTAGAAGAACCCCAATTTTTAGGCATTTCATCAAAATATGGCTCAAATCCAAATTTTGAGTATATATTTAAAGCTTTGTAGCTTGATACCTGAGATGTTAGGTAGATATAATCTTTAAATCCAAGCTCGTTGAATGTGTCCAAAGCCAATGATACTAGACATTTTGCAAGGCCTAAACCTTGATATTCTCTAGATACAGCCACCCAATGTATTCTTTGAAGTGTTTTTCCAAAATGATTTCCGTCCCAAATAGATGCAGTTGCTATATTTTTGCCTTCTTCATTTTGAATAAAGAAACATTTTTTATAAACATTATCGCTTCCGTCTAAAAAAGTATCATTAAAACATTTTAGAGCAGCATCTAAATTTTCAAACTGTTCTAAATCAGTTTGTATTTTGGCCCAATCTTTTTCGTATCCGTCTTTATATTTTTCTACAGAAAACCCTTTAGGTAATTCAAAGTGAGGATATTCTGTTGGGTTATTTTTTTCCATTAATACTTTTATATTTTTAAATTTATTGTATTCCATCTCAACATGCGGTATTCCTGCTTCCATATACACATCAGACACAGGTTTAAATCCACATTTTGCATAAAGAGAGCAAACATACTCCTGAGCAGAAAGTGATATACTATCTTCTTTTAAAGTTTCAGTTATAAATTTTACAGCATTATCTACCATTTTCTTTGCTAAACCAGATCTTCTGTATTCTTTTAAAACTAAAACCCTTCCAATACCTGTATTTTCATAGTGGCTAAATTCTTTTGGAATTATTCTTAAATAAGCTATTATCTTATCTTCGTCGTATGAAAACATATGATATGATACCTTATCAGTATCATCAAAGTCGTTTACCTCAAATACATGTTGCTCACATGCAAAAACCTCATATCTTGCTTTTGCTATTTCATAAAATTCTTCTAAGCTAAGTTCTTTAAAATGCTTTATCTTAAACAAAAATATCAACTCCTATTTTATTAGTTTTTCTAAATTATACCATATTAATAAAAAATACAGAAATATCAGATTACTAAATTAAAAAATTGGATTAAAAAATATGGCAGAGTATGTTATTATATTAAATGACATTCAGAAGAGGAGAGGGAAAAAATGTTAAATACTTTGACTACAATAATTTGTGCCTTACCAGTTATGTACCAGTTTATAGAATTGGTAACAAATAAAAAAAATCTTAAACAGGAAAAATTTAATAATACTTTAAAGTATAGAGTACACTATCAGAAGTTTTTCCTATTAGCTATGGGAGCTTTTGGGCTTGCAGGTGTTATAATGACTGCTAGATTTGGTATGGAAAAAGCATCAACACCTAGATTAGTTATAAGTTGTATAATAGCTGTTATCTTTATTAAATTCTTAATGATGAAAAAATGGAGAATAGAAATAGAAAAAGACGGTATAGAAATAGTAAATCTTTTTGGTGAAAAATCTATTCCATATAGTGAAATAGATAGCATGAAATGTGAAGAATCTAAAAAAATAATCTACTCAGGTGGTAAAAAAGTAGCTACAATAGCAGACACTGTAATAGGATTTAATGAAATAATGAAGATTCTTAAAAGAAAAAAAGTTAGAATAGATTATTAAATATCTAATAACATATTATCAAATATCAGAGTTTATAGAGGAGGCTTTTAAAGTCTCCTTTTTTGATTATCTAAAATTTGTCTGTAAATTTATTGGGATTGGTGTTATACTATCTACTATGCTTTGAATAACAAATAAATTTAATTACTAATAAAGGGGGAGAGAATTTGAACAAAACTAAAAAACTTACTGAAGCATCGTTATTAACTGCTATATTTGTAGTTGTTACGATTATATCTGTAGGAAGTGGTATAGGATATGGGATATATTTAGATTATATTGTTCCATTATTCTACTTTATAATATATTTAAAATGTGGATCAAAATATACTGTTTTATCGGCAGTATCAGGTCTTACTATTGTATTTGTAGTGTTAGGTAATCCTGGGACTGCTATATGGGCAAGCCAAGGAATTATCTTAGGAATATTATGTGGTATACTTTCTGAAAAGAAAACTAGTCTGATGGACGATTTACTTCTTGGAACGCTTATAGGCTCTATAATAATGATATTTATAGATATATATGCCTCAAAACTAATAGGATATAGCTTCATACAGGATTTTAAAGAAACTATAGCTTATATGGCAAAATACATGACTAAAAATGTTCCAGCCTTTAATAATTTCCCACCAGAATTTATACAAAATTACTTTAGTACTGTGTTCTATGTTTCTATAACTTTAATACCTCTGGGAACAGTTGTAGGAGTTTATATAATCGGATTATTTGCTGGAAATAGATTAAACATTCTTAAAGGGGAAACAAAGAAAAAATATAATATAA
>URRU01000188.1 GCA_900550335.1 uncultured Clostridium sp.
AGGAAACTGATTGGTTTCGACCCTTAACCTGATTTGGATAATGCCAACGTAGGGAGAAGATAAGATATTAAACACGAGCCTTGTTGGTTTCGTGTTTTTTTATTTTTAAAATCTCTCTCAATACTAAAAGACTGGGGGAATTAAAATGTTAAAATCAACTATCGAAAATGTAAGAAAAATATCACCACTTATCCACAACATAACTAATTACGTTACTGTAAACGATGTTGCAAATATAATATTAGCATGTGGTGCAAGCCCTATCATGGCCGACGATTCTGAGGAAGTTGAGGATATAACTTCTGTGTGTACTGCTTTAAATATCAATATCGGTACACTTAACAGAAATACAATCCCTTCTATGATATTAGCTGGTAAAAAAGCAAATGAATTAAATCACCCAACTGTACTAGATCCTGTTGGTGTAGGTGCGAGTGCTTTAAGAAACAAAACTGCTAAAGAACTTCTTGAAAATGTGAAATTCTCTGTAATAAGAGGAAATGTTTCAGAAATAAAATTCTTAGCTACTGGTATTGGAGCTGGAAAAGGTGTCGATGCAGCTGTTGGAGATGCAGTTACTGAAGAAAATCTTGATTCTATGGTAGAATTTGCAAAATCATTTTCAAAAGAAACAGGTAGTATAATTGCAATAACTGGTGCTATCGACTTGGTTGCAGATGCTGAAAGATGCTTTGTGATTAGAAATGGTAGAGCCGAAATGGGAAAAATAACTGGAACTGGATGCCAGCTTTCTGGATTAATTGCATCATTTATCGCTGCAAATCAGGACAACATGCTTGAAGCAACTGCAGCTGCTGTAATAGATATGGGACTTTCTGGAGAAATTGGTTGGTCTAATATGGAAAAAACTGATGGAAACTCTACTTACAGAAATAGAATAATCGACGCCATATACAATATGGATGGAAATAAATTGGAAGAAGGTGCTAAATTTGAAATCAAGTAATATAAATCCAAAAGATTTACAGTTATATGCTATAACTGACAGACATTGGCTAAACGGAAGAACTCTTGCTGAACAAGTAAGAGAATGTCTTGAAGGTGGGGCTACTATACTTCAAATAAGAGAAAAAAATCTTCCAGAAAATGAATTTTTAGAAGAAGCAAAGGAAATTCAGGCTCTTTGCAAAGAATTTAAAATACCATTTATCGTAAATGATAATATAAATATCGCAGCCGAAATAAAAGCTGACGGTGTCCATGTTGGTCAGGAAGATATGGATGCCAAAAAAGTTAGAGATATGCTTGGAGAAAATGCAATTTTAGGTGTATCTGCATCTACAGTTGAGGAAGCTTTGAAAGCTGAAAAAGACGGAGCTGATTATCTTGGTGTTGGGGCAGTCTTCCCTACTTCTACTAAAGGAGATGCCGACAGCGTAACATTTGAAACATTAAAAGAAATCTGTGAAGCTGTTTCTATCCCAGTAGTTGCAATAGGTGGAATAAGTGCAGATAATTTGTTAAAACTAAAAGGCAGTGGAATAGATGGTGTATCTGTTATAAGTGCGATATTTGCAAGTGATGATATAACTGCTGCCACTAAAAAACTAAAAGAATTAACTGAAGAATTATAAATCTTATCTTTTTAAGGAGGAAAAGTTATGAAAGTTGCTTTAACAATAGCAGGAAGTGATTGTAGCGGTGGTGCAGGCATACAAGCAGATATAAAAACCATGACTGCAAACGGCGTATTTGCAGAATCTGTCATTACGGCTTTAACATCTCAAAATACAACTGGAGTATTTGGTGTATTTGAATCATCTCCAGAATTTGTAACTCAGCAATTAGATGCAGTATTCACTGACATTTACCCAGATGCTGTAAAAATAGGAATGGTATCCTCTGCTCCAATTATAAAATCAATAGCAGAAGGATTAAAAAAATACGAAGCAAAAAATATCGTAATAGATCCCGTTATGGTATCTACTAGTGGATCTAAACTACTTCAAGATGATGCAATTTCTACACTTGAGGAAGCTTTATTCCCTCTTGCAACGCTTCTTACACCAAACATACCAGAAGCTGAGATACTATCAGATATTAAAATAAATTCTGCAGAAGATATGACAAAAGCTGCAGAAATAATCGGTAAAAAATACAATGCCGCAGTTCTTTTAAAGGGTGGACATAGCATAAATGATGCAAACGACCTACTATACTCTAACGGAGAATTTAAATGGTTCAGCGGAAAAAGAATCGACAATCCAAACACTCATGGAACAGGTTGTACTCTTTCTAGTGCAATAGCTTCAAACTTAGCAAAAGGAAAAAGTTTAGAAGAATCTGTTGAATCTGCAAAAGCTTATATTTCTGGTGCTTTAGCTGCTATGCTTGACCTTGGAAAAGGTAGTGGCCCAATGAATCACGCATTTGCAATTAACGGTGAATATTAGTATAATTAAAATATAAGTAGCTATCTTTAAATTTTAAAACAACCCACATATACCTATTTTCTTTTAATATAATAGAAACAAATCTTATTCTCTTTTTTGTGGTTAGTTTCAAAGTTTTTAGGTAGCTATTTATTTTTTTAAAGTTAATTAAAATGAATAATACATTAATTAAAATGAGTATTAAATTAATTGAAAGGAATATTACTATGAAAAGATTTTTAAATTGCAATGCATCTGATTTTGAAAAAATGACAAAACCAGAACTTATCGAATCAATAGCTGCTAGTGAAGGAAGAATCGTAGTTTGTGAAACTATCGGTGCTGTCCCACAAATGCTTGGAGACATAACAAATGCAGAATTTGCTGCATCTATGGGTGCAGATATAATTCTTTTAAACATATTCGATGTAAATAATCCTGTTATGCATGGACTTCCTTTTGATGTTAAACCTGAGGATTATATAAGAAAAATCAAAGAACTTACAGGTAGACCAGTTGGTTTAAATCTTGAACCACTTGAAGAAGGTGTTGCAAGTACAGTTGAAACTGACGACTGGGCTGGATTATCTTCTGGACGTGCTGGAACTTTAGAAAATGCTAAAAAAGCAGTTGAAATGGGAACAGATTTTATAGTTCTTACAGGAAACCCTGGAATAGGTGTTACAAACAAAGCAATAACAGATACTCTAAAACTTTATAGAAAAGAGCTTGGAGATAGTGTTGTTTTAATTGCTGGTAAAATGCATGCAGCAGGTATTCTTGGTGAGGCTGGAGAAAAAATAATTACTAAGGAAGATGTTAGGGAATTTGCTGAAGCCGGAGCAGATATCATACTAATGCCAGCACCTGGTACAGTTCCTGGAATAACTATGGAATATATAAGAAGTCTTGTTTCTTACGCACATGAGCTTGGAAAATTAACCCTTACTTCAATAGGAACTTCTCAGGAAGGTGCGGATATTTCGACTATAAAAAATATAGCTCTTATGTGTAAAATGGCTGGAACAGATCTTCATCATTTAGGTGATTCTGGATATATGGGAATGGCACTTCCTGAAAACATACTTGAGTATGGTAAGACAATAAGAGGTATAAGACATACGTATAGAAGAATTGCAGCTTCTATAAAAAGATAAGTGTTTACTAATAAAAAGGGGCTCTCGTATCAACTAATGTT
>URRU01000189.1 GCA_900550335.1 uncultured Clostridium sp.
AAGCTAAAACTGCTGCAGCAGGAGTTGCCGCTGGTGTGGCAGCAGGTGCAGTTGGTGGTATTTTATTAGCTCCTAAATCAGGAAAAGAAACAAGAGAAGACATCAAAAATGCTTCTAAACAAGCTGTTGATGCCGTATCAGACAAAGCTGCTGGTGCAAAAGCTAAAGCTGGCGATGTTTTAAGCTCTCAGAAAGAAAAATTCAACGATTCTAAAGCTAAAATAAAAGAATATCTTGATGCTAAAAAAGCTGTAGACGAAGCTTGTGAAGAATGTGATGTTAATTCAGAAGAAGTAGTTGAAGCTATTGAGGAAGCTGCTGTAGCTCTTGAAGAAGCATCTGAAGAACAAAAGTAATTTTTAGAATTGGAGAGTAAGTTATGACTGTTACAATTGATCTCAATACAATTTTATTTATATTGGCTATAATAGGTTGTGTAGCTTTAGTATTTTTAATAAAGCTAATAATAAATCTTCTAACAACTATAAAAAATGTGAATTCTGTTTTGGATAAGGTCAATGTTCTCCTTGATGACAATACAGAAAATATAACTAAATCAGTTGCAAGACTTCCTAAGCTTGTAGATGATTTTGGTCAGGTTGGAGAAAATGTTAGAGATGTTAGCGAAGTTGTTACAGATGTAGCTGCCGATATAATAGTTACAAAAGAAAGTGTTAAAGGCAATTTTGAAGTACTTACAGAAATATTGAACATAGTTAAAACTATTTTCACTTCTTCAAAATAGTTAATTATAATTTAAGATTAAAAGAGGCTATCGTATTAACTTTATTTATTAATATGATAGCCTCTTTTTTATTTTTAAAAATATATAAATGATTAATTACTAGAAAATATATAAATGATTAATTACTAAAAAAGGCCATTGCAAAATTGCAACAGCCTCTTTTAATCTTAAAAATGTCTTTTTACATAGTTTTTATCTACTAATATTACACAATTGTAGTTTGGATGAATCTTCTGTATCTCTTCATTTACCCAGTTTTTAAGCTCTTCCTCTTCACTATGAGATAAATCACCGTCCACAACGACATCAAATACTAAGTTTTTCTTATTTCCTTTTCCTACTATTCTTAAATCGTGCATAGATTCTATTTTTTCATTTCTAGCTATTATTCTAGCAAGCTCTGTTCTAGTCTGGATATAGTCCTCATCCTCAACAGCTATTGGATCCATGTGTATTACTAAGTGTATGTTTAATTTCTTAGATAGTTCTTTTTCTGCATCATCTATAACCTCGTGTATCTCCATTATATCTATATTACAAGGCACCTCAGCGTGTACAGAGGCTATACATCTACCTACACCGTAGTTGTGTATTATAAGATCGTGAACCCCTGAGATTATATTGTACTCTAATAACCCATTCACTATATTGTCTACCATTTCTTCATCTGGAGCTTCACCTAATAATGGACTTACAGTTTCTTTTATTAAAGAGAAGCCTGCATATAATATTATTAAAGATACAACTATACCTACATATCCGTCTAATGGGAATGCAGTAAATTTTGCTATTAGATATGATAATACAACACATCCTGATGTAAATACATCTCCCATAGCATCTACTGCAACAGCCTTTAAAGCTGATGAGTCTATCTTTTCACCTACATGTTTGTTAAATCTTCCAAGCCAGAATTTAACAGCCATAGATGCTAAAAGAAGTAAAAATGGTATTAGGCTAAACTGTACCGCTACTGGATTCATTATTCTTTCAAAAGATGTCTGAACGAATTTTATACCTACAAACATTACCATAAATGCAACAACAAGTGCTGATAAATATTCTAGTCTACCATGTCCAAATGGATGCTCTTCATCTGCAGGCATACTAGCTAATTTAAATCCTATCATAGTTATTGCAGATGATGCCATATCTGTAAAGTTGTTAAATGCGTCTGCTGTTATGGCAATACTTCCACTTAAGAACCCTATACTAAACTTTAAAATAAATAAAAGTAGGTTTGATACTATACCTACTATCCCTGCAACAGTTCCGTATTTATTCCTTACTTCTTCATTTTCAACCTGTTCACTATTTTTAATAAACTTTTTAATAATTGCTTCAGAAATCAAAGTTATCCCTCCCTGTTTAATTATTATTTGATATAGTTTATCATTTGATTTCATTTGTATAAGAGTATTGATTTTACTTGATTCTATACTCTATTTATTCTCAATAAATTCTCATATAATATTATAGGTATTTTTTATTTTAATTTCAAGCAAAAAAATTTTCAATTTGCATATATATTACCAAAATATCTTCAAAAAAAAATAAAAAACTGTTCACGCAGCAGAATGTGATACAGTCTTTTATTACATAAAATTTATATGGTTAAGTTAGTTGATTGCTATGTTGTATACTTTTCTTATTTAAGTTTTTTTTTATATTTCTTTCGTTACTACTCTTCAAATTATACTATCTATTTTTGAATAATGCAAGTACATTTATATGTCTGTCAGAAAATTATAAAATCATTTTTTTATTAGTTACAACTCTAATATTCTTTATTAAAAAAATTTTATAATCTATACACTTTAGTTTTTGCAAAGGTTTCAAACATATCAACTTATTTTTCGTCATTTAAAATTTTTTTAAATTTTTTCTATAAGTTCATTTTTGCATATAAATTATTTCTATCATTTCAGTATTTTCTATCAATCAAACCATATTATTGTTCGTTTTTTATATCTAACTGGATTCTTTATATAATAAAGTCAAAAAACTTTATAAGTTTACTTAAGTTGTTACTTGTTTTTACTTTCCACAAGTTTTCCTCTTCGTTTGTAATTTAAGTAAACTGATAGCATTACAATACCTTTTATTCCCATACTAAGAGATATACTCATCCATACACCTGTTAGTCCAAGTCCTAATGCAGATGATAAAATAAGTGCCATAGGTATTCTAGCTCCTGTAAATATTATACTTACAGCAGATGTTATGTAAGTTCTTCCTAGACCTCTAAGTACACCAGTTACTATTATTTCTAAGCACTGGAATATTTCCCCAAATCCTAATATCATAAGGTAATTTGCACCTATCCTTCTAGCTTCTGGCTCGTCTATGAAGAATTTAAATATAAAGTCTGCCCCAAATACTAATAAGAACATTGTAAGTGCTCCCCAGAATATAGCAAACATTATTCCGACTTTTGCACCTTTTTCTATTCTATCTACTTTTCCTGCACCGTAGTTCTGCCCTACAAATGCAGATACAGATGAAGCCATACCATCAGCAGTTGTATATGCAATAGACTCTATCTGGTTACCAACTTTCTGCACCGCAATGGCAACTGGGCCCCATTTTGCAACTATTACACCTATACACATTGAAAATCCTGTAAACATACCACTCTGTATTGCAACCGGTAATCCAAGCACAAACAGCTCTTTATGGTAACTTAGTTTTATATTTTTAAAGTATCTTATTTTAAAATATATTCCTTCTTTTTTAGCTATTTTGTATATAAATACTAGTGTAGCACACGCCTGTGCAGTTATTGTTGCAATCGCAGCACCGGCAACTCCCATTTTAGGGAATGGGCCAAATCCAAGT
>URRU01000190.1 GCA_900550335.1 uncultured Clostridium sp.
GAAAAAGTGTCATACTTTACTTGATTAGTAAAAGGTGGCACTTTTTTTATGCTTATTTTGCTCAAAAGAAAAATGAGTTATTATTGCTAAAAAAACTATTCAATAATATACTACTTTGTAGTAACCACAAAAATTTTTAAAAAAATTTATAAAATCTGTGAACCAAATACAAACGACTATGCTCTTATATACAGATGCATCGATAAAGGAGATGTTAAGTTTGGAAGATAGAGAACTTGTTGAAAAAGTTGCCAATGGTGATTTTGAAGCATTTGAAGAGCTCTTTAACAAATACAAAGGTACCGCAATGAGAACTGCTTATCTAATATGTGGCAACAAAGCTACAAGTGAGGACATTGTTCAAGAAACATTTGTCCAATGTTATCTAAACATAGGCAGCCTTAAAAATCCGGATTATTTTAAAACTTGGTTTTACAAAATACTTACAAGAATGGCATGGAAACTTTCCAAATCAGATAAAAAGAATGTTCCAATTGATGAAATATTTGCAAAAGCAGAACGGGAGCAAAATCATGAAAGCGACAATATGACAAAGTGTCTGGAATCAGAAACTGTAGAAATTGTCAGAAGTGCTGTAAATAATCTCGATGAGAAGTATAGAGCTGTAGTTGTACTATATTATTTCAACGGATTTAGCGTAAAAGAAATCGCTAATATGTTGGATGTATTTGAAGGAACTGTTAAATCGAGACTTTTCAAGGCTAGAAGGCTTTTAAAGGGGAAGATTGAATCACTTAATTATTTTGGAGGTGTGAACTATGAAAAAGGATAATATAGATTTAAAAATAAGAAAAGCAATGGTAGATATGTCTGAAGATGTTCAGCCTTCAGATGATATGTTTGAAAAAATAAAATCACAGATAGAATTTGAACAGAGTAGAAAGGAAAAGGTGGTTACTATGAAGAGAAATAGAAAAATGTTAAAAGTTGCATCAGTAGCATGTGCATTAATGATAACAACTGTAGGAGTATATGCAGGTGGAAAAGCAGTAGGATATTTTGGAAGCTCATCTAGCGTATATAAATATAAAGAAGTACCTACAATAGAGCAGATGGAAAAAGAAACAGGGATTAGAAAAGCTTTTGTAGATGAATTTGCAAATGGATATAAATTTGATGGAGCAGTTATTGAAGATTTAAACACAACTGGAACAGATGGAGACACATTAGATAAAACTAAAGCGATGAACCTAGTTTATAAAAAAGACGGTTCTCCAGAAATATTTGTAGATGCACATAAGACAATGCCATCAGAAATAGCTTTAGAAGAACAGAATGGATATAGAAATGTTGAAGTAAATGGAACAAAATTATTCGTTTCAACTACAAATATGAGATTTGTTCCAGCAAACCATGAAAAAACAGCAGAAGAAAAACAGTTAGAAAAAGAAGGTAAGATGACTATATCTTACGGAAGTGATAAAGTTGAAGATAAAAAATCAGTTACAGTAGCTTGGGAAAAAGACGGTGTTAGATATTCAATATCTTCATTATCTGATGAAGGAATGCCAGAACAGACTTTGATAGACATGGCAGAGGAATTAATATAAATGATATCAGAGCTTAAAGAAGCGATATTACACTATATACCAGTATTTCCAATAGTTTTATTCGTTTTATCAAGATATAAAATGAAAATATACGATTTGAAATTGTACTCAACAGGCAGAGTTTATGAAGGGAATGGGGATTCTAATCTCCATTTCCTTGCTTGCGTTGTGTATACTTTTTTAATAACTGGTATGGTTTCAGCTGCTGGAATACCTTCTGTAATAGATTTTGGATTTGGAAGAAATTATTTTAACTTTAACTTTATACCATTTGCTGTTAATGGGGTTAGTACAAATGTTTTAAATGTGATAATGTTTGTACCGTTTGGGTTAATGCTTCCAATTATGTGGAGTGAGTTTGAATCTTTTAAGAAAACTGTAGAAGCAGGATTTTTATTCTCGCTATTTATTGAAATTACACAGATGTTTAATTTTAGAGCGACTGATGTAGACGATTTAATGATGAATACATTGGGAACAGTTATTGGATTTGGGATTTATTATATTTTATTTGTAAAGATTTTTAAAAATAAATCGGGCAAGGATAGTTTTAGAAGTAAGTTGAGAATGGGAAGTAGCTATAAATCTGTATTTTATAGTGGCTCAGAGTATGTAGACTTGACTGTGCTGACTATTGTTTCGTATGCGATAATTGGATCTTTAGTTAGAAATTACTGTTTTTTATTTATTTATTTAGTTGTTCAAAAAGGCATTTGATAATTATTAAAAATAGTATTTGATGAAAATTTTCGGATGCTATTTTGAAGTATTTTTTTATGTTGACAAATAAAGTGTACTATTTATATAATACACTTGTAAAAAAGTATATTATACGGCTAGTACACTTTTGAAATATAAATAGTAAAAAGGGAGTTGTTGTTATGAATGAAACGCTATTAAAATATAAAAAAGTTACATCAATTCTATTCATTGTGTACTTCTTGCTGCTTACATGGATTATCGTCTTTAAAACAGAATTTTCTATAAGTAGCTTAGTTACAGAAAGAAGCATAAACTTAATTCCGTTTAAAGAATCTGTGATTGTTAATGGTAAGATTTCATTTAGCGAGATTATAAACAATGCAATAGTATTTATTCCTGTTGGTGTGTTTACGGCTATGCTTGCAGATAACCTAAAATTTATAAAAATGGCAGCTGTGTTCATCGTAGCAGCCGGAATATGGAACCTTTCCGGTTTTATACATGCAGCCAGTCTGAGTGTTACGGCCAGTGCAAGCACGATTTATGTCGGTGACAGTGTAACCTTTACGGTAAGTGCATCCGGCGGTGCGGGAAATGTAAGTGTCAGCGGGGCGGCTAATGGAACCTACTGGCTGGAAAACAGCTCGCAGTCCTTCACGGTAACTGCCTCCGCAGAAGGAACACTGACTGTATCTGCATCGAGTACACTGGGAGATTTCAATACGGAAGAAGATGTGACGGTATCCGGCTCTGCATCCGTACAGGTTGTCGCAAGACCGACAGAGACTCCGAAAAACGAGACACCTCAGAAACAGGAGACACAAAAGCCGGAGGAAAAAAAGCAGGAAGAAAAGAAGCTGTCGCTGGACGAGATTCACGCGGAATTATTGGAGCAGCTGCGGGACATTACCGCTGTTTGCAAGAAGCACAATATTTCCTATAATATGATGTGCGGTTCGCTCTTGGGGGCGGTGCGCCACAAGGGGTTCATCCCGTGGGATGACGACGTGGATTTGCTGATGACGCGCGAGGAATTCCAGAAGTTCCGCGAAATCTACCGAAGGAGTGCGACAAGCGCTTCGAGCTGACGTATCTGGACACATGGACGCCGCGCGTGATGAACCGTGACCCGGAGAAAGCGGCGGCGTTCACGGACTTTTTCATTCTTGACCCCGTGCCGCCGGAAGGGTTTCAGCGCAAGTGGTGGTTCTTCAAGCTCCACACATTGCAGGGGATGCTGAAAAAGAACGTGGACTGGTCGCGCTTTAATTGGAAGAACAAGATTTTGATTT
>URRU01000191.1 GCA_900550335.1 uncultured Clostridium sp.
AGGGATGCTAAGTATGGATGAGAATAAACGCATAGTAATATGCAGACGCTGTAAAAAGCCGGAATACTGGGGAGAAATGAGATGGCTTTCCGGATTTTGCGTATGCAGAGATTGCTACAAAGCGCAATGGGAAAGCGAAAATCATAAGCCGTATACCTGGGATGACCTGGATGGAAAAAGACCAACGATGGAAGAATTTGAAAAGGAGAATGAAAAGTAATGTATAATGGAGAGCCTAAAAGACCTATATTTTTAGAAAGTATAAAAGTAGATACTATATGGGGAAATGGCAATATAAGCAAATCAAGAGGATATGATAAAAATTACGGAACTTGGTGGGAAATATCGGCAAATAAGAAGAGTGCAAATACAATAAAAAACTATGATACGGATAAAAATTTTTATGAATTTATAAAAGAAGATGAAAATTCAATACTAGGAGAGGGATATACTCTCCATGAAATGTTAAGACTAGGATATTTAGATACAATAGATTCTTTAAGCATACAAGTTCATCCAGAGGATGAATATGCAATGAAAAATTCAGACGACTTTGGGAAAAAGGAAAGTTGGTATATAATAGATTCCAAGCCAGGTGCGGAATTAGTTGCAGGTACTACTACAGATGATGTAAAGATTATAAAAGAAGCTTTTGAAAATGGAACTCTTGAAAAATATCTAAAAAAATGGGAAGTTTCAAAAGGCGACTTTATAACTATTCCAGCAGGGATGATACATGCCTTAGGACGGGATATACTTGCCCTTGAAATAGGAACAAACTCAGATACTACCTATAGATTTTATGACTATAATAGAACGGATAAAAATGGCAAAAAAAGAGAACTGCATGTAAAAGAATCATTTGATGTTGTAGATTTTTCTAAACAACCAGAATTTATTAAATGTGAGGAAAAGAGTAGAAGGCTTATAGATTCTGAGGAATATGTAATAGATGAGTTATACTTAGAAGAAAATAAGGAAATAATATTAGATAAGCATTTTTGTGTAGTGTCTAATATAGGAGAAGATTGTATAATAGAATGGTGTGGAGAAAAAATAGTTCTTCCAAAATATGATAGTGTATTTGTTCCATATGCATCCAAAAAAATATGCATAGAAAAGGGAGCACACGTACTTATTAGTCAACCAGGAAAGGAGATATAAATATGAAAAAAACTATACTTGTAACAGGGGCTAGAGGATATATAGCTAGTTATGTTCAAAATCTTAATAAAGAAAAATTTAACTGGATAAGAATGACTAGAGACGAAGCAGATTTTTCTGATCCAGATGCAGTAGAAAAATTTGTTGAAGCTCAGGAGTTTGATATATGTTTCCATACAGCAGCAATTGCAGCAACAGTTGCATGTGAGGAAAATCCAGAGCTTGCAAATAAGATAAATGTTGAATCTACAAAGAGAATAGTAGATGCTTGTAAAAAGAAAAATGCTAAATTAGTTTTCTGTTCAACAGAGCAGATATTTAATGGGAAAGAAAATCATGGGCCTTTTAATGAAGAGGAAGAGTACAATGCTGTAACAGTATATGGACAGAATAAAATAGACTGTGAAAAATATATAGAGGAAAGTGGTGTAGATGCGGTTACACTTAGACTTTCTTGGATGTTAGGTCTATCATTTGCAGGGGTAAAAGCAAATCCAAGCTTAGTGAAAACTGTTTTTAATGCTGTATTATATCAGAAGCCAACTTTATTTACTTGTAATGAAAAAAGAGGGATTACATATGCAAAATATTTAGCAGAGCAGTTTGATAAGATAACAGAGCTTCCTTGTGGAATATACAATGTATCATCTTCAAATGATATGACTACATACGAATGTGCATGTTTGGCTGCCAGAAAGATGGGAATATCTGAGGAAAATATAGAAAAATATATCCTACCTAACAAAGAAAGATATAGTGATAGATTCCGTGATTATAGATTAGACAATAAAAAGATTGAAGATATGGGAATTAAATTTGGAGATTTTGAATCTGGATTAGAAGATATATTAAAAGATTTTTCGCTATTAAAATAATTAAAGTATTTAAAAGGGACCTCAAAAGAGGTTTCTTTTTTTGTGGGAATCTTCAAGAATTTTTAAAAAATTTCAAAATTGTTACCACTTATATTGATATTAATATGATAAAATAAATTAACTAAATAATGTGTACGGAGGGGATCTGTATGAGAAGAGAAAATTATAAAGAAGAAATAAATTATTCAGAAGAACAATCAAAATTAGATAGAAAAAGAGATCCAGCAATAGATTATAGTTATGAAAACAAAGGGAGTATTTTTAGAAAAATAGCTAAAGAAAGATCTGAAAAAAAGATGCATAAAGAAGGTCATTTAGGAGCTGGAAAAGATAAAACAGATAGCTATTCTGGATATAGCTCAGAGTCATATTCAAATAAAAAAACTAAGTCAAATGGGTATAAAGTTTGTAAAAAATGTGGAACTCAGATGTACAAAGATTCAAAGGTATGCCCTAGATGTGGTGAAGAGCAAAATACAAACGAAACAGCAGGTTTTATAATATCTAAAATATTTAAATTAATAATTATTGTAGTTGTTATAAATATTGTAATAGGTGCTGCATCATTTATTTTTAATAGTGATGAAGATATATCTTATGAAGAGGAAATTTCAAATGAAGAAGTATCAAGTGAAGAGCCATATATAGATTATGCGGAGTATTCAAAACCTGTGAAGCTAAAATATAATGTAAACTCTAAGGATGTTAAAAAATAGACAAAGAAAAATTCGAAGTTGGCAAGGAAATACCAGCAGGAGAGTATATGTTTGTAAAAAATGAAGGGACTAGCCTAGGAAGTATAAAAATATTCACAGAAAATGATAAAAACAATCCTGAATTATTAGAAACAGTACATAGAAACTACTATGTTAAATTGGAAGAAGGAGATACTGTAGAATTAAGAGCAGGAACTTTATACAAGGCAGATCAAGTAGAGTTAGATATGTCAGATGAAAATAATCTAAAATCTGGTATGTATAGACTAGGAAAAGATGTAGGAGATGCATTTACTATAGATGGTAATAGCAAAACATACTATGCTGTATTGGATGAGAATAATGTCATAATAACAAATGGATTTGTAGATGATGGCCCATTCTTTATGGATAAAACATTTATAGAAGATTCATCTACGCAAGGTGAAGTTGCTAAATACATATATGTAAGCAATGGAATAATTATTCCAGAATAAAGTATTAAAAAAGAAACATTAAAAAATAAAATATTGAAAATATTAAAGAGGAAATATTAAAATAAAATTTAATAAATTAATGAAAAATGGGCTGTTGCAAATAATGCACAGCCCATTTTTCTCTTAATACAAACAAAATAAAAAGGATTAAAAAAATGAAAAAATTAAAATTATATAAGATAACCCATTCTTAGATTTTCTTCTATTTCAAGATATTCTAAAAATGAAACGAAATCTTCATCTTCAACTAAAAGCGAACACTGTCTGTATTTTTCTAAGAAAGAATCTAGGTCAGAGAA
>URRU01000192.1 GCA_900550335.1 uncultured Clostridium sp.
TAAAATACATAGTGTCAAGAGTTTTTTGAAAATTATTTTAATTTATTTTTTTATTAATTTTCTTTTATTGATATTAAAAAAAATCTAGTTTTCTGTTTTTACAAGCTTAACATCAATATCAGCTGGCTTTTCTATACCTAAAGTTTTCATAGTGTCCTCATTCATAGTTATAACAGGTTCATCCATTGTTTCAACTTTAAGGTCAGAAGGCTGTTTTTCACCTTTTAATATCTGAACTGCCATTTCACCCGTTTTGTATCCTAACTGATAGTAGTCAACACCACCACAAGCAAGAGCTCCAGATGTTACAGAACCTTCATCAGATGCGATTATAGGTAATTTGTTTTCGTTTGCAACTTTAGCGATTATAGGCATTGAAGATACAACAAGGTTGTCTGTTGGAACATAAAGAACATCCGCTTTGCCTACAACAGAAGTTATAGCCTGATTTACTTCAGAAGATGCACTAATTCCTTTTTCTATTACTTCCCAACCTTTAGTTTTAGCGTATTCTTTTAATGAATCTACCTGAACTTTAGAATTAACTTCACTTGTAGAGTAGATAACAGCTATTTTTTTAGCTTGAGGAGTTAATTTTTCAACTAAAGACATAGTTTTGTCTATTGAAAGGAAGTCTGATGTTCCTGTTACATTTCCGCCATCTTTATTATCTAAAGATTTTACTAGTCCTGCTTCTACCGGATCAGTTACAGCTGTGAATAGTACAGGTATATCCTGTGTAGCGTTGAATGCAGCCTGAGCTGATGGAGTAGATATTGCGTATATTAAATCTTTTTTATCATTTACGAAATTACTTGCTATTGTCTGAGAAGTAGGATTATCGTTCTGAGCATTTTGATAATCTATTTCTACATTTTCCCCATCTTTATATCCGTTGTCTTCTAGTGCTTTTAAGAATCCTTCTTTAGTCTGGTCAAGAGATGGATGTTCTACAAGCTGGGTTATTCCAACTTTCTTAACTGAGTCCGAAGAAGTAGATTTTCCACTGCTAGAACATCCTGTAAGCATTGATACTGATAAAACTCCTGTAGTTATAAGTGCGATTAATTTTTTGTTGATTTTCATAATAGTTTCCTCCAATTTTTAGAAATTTTTTTAGTTTGATTTGGTTTGGTATTTTTTTAGTTTTTTAATAATATTTGAGTCTAGTAGACTTTTGTTAAGATAATGTTTTATTATACAGCGTATTCGAATTTTTCTAAAATATCCTCAACAGTCATTTTTTTCTTATCTTCTCCCTTAACATCCATTACAATCTCACCTTTATGTAGCATAACGAGTCTATCTCCGTATTCTAATGCATGTTTTAAATTATGAGTTACCATAAGTGTTGTTATATTTTTCTTTCTAACTATTTCATTTGTAAGGTCTATTACCTCATTTGAAGTTTTAGGATCTAGGGCTGCTGTATGTTCATCAAGTAGTAGTACCTTTGGATCTGCTAAACAAGACATTATCAGTGATAATGATTGTCTCTGTCCTCCTGATAGGAATTGAACCTGAGTATCTAGGAATTTTTTTAAATCAAGAGAAATGCCTTCTAATAAAGATTCAAGTGTGTCGTCTGTATGTCTTAGACATTTTCTAAGATTTAAAAGTTTCCCTTTGTTTAATGCTAGAGAAAGATTTTCTCTAACTGTCATTGAAGGACAAGTTCCTAAGCTAGGATTTTGGAAAACTCTACTGATTACTTGAGTTTTTTTATGTTCAGGAAGATTGCTTATATCTGTTCCGTCTAATAAAATCTGTCCTGATGTTTCTTTTAATAATCCTGAGATTATGTTTAATAAGGTAGATTTACCAGTACCGTTACTACCTACGATACATACAAATTCTCCGTCTGGTATATCTATTGAAAGTTTGTTTAAAACTGTATTGTCATCTCCACATGGATTTGGGAAGGTTTTAGTTATTTTTTTTAGCTGTAGCATGATTATCTCTCCTTTTTAATATCGTAATTATTTAAAAATATTGATTATTCTGTATTTAATAGTTTTATATATTTTCAATTAAATCTTTTATATTTTTTTTATTTATTTTGCAGCTTTTTTCTTTAGCTGAAGATTACCTACTGCTAAGAATGCAACTATTACAAGTGAGCTTATAAGTTTTAAGTCTGTAGAAAGCATTCCTAGGTTTAGTGCGAAGTAAATAGTGAACTGGTAGATGAAAGCACCTATTAGTATTGCAGTTGTAGCTTTAACAGCTCTAACTTTTTTGAATAATGTAAGTCCGATTATTATTGATGCTATACCAAGTACTAGAGTACCGATTCCCATTGTAACATCTGCGAATCCCTGGAACTGAGCCATTAGAGCACCAGATAATGATATTAAAGCATTTGATATCATTAGTCCTAATATTTTTATATTTCCTATATTTATTCCAAGAGATTTTATCATCTGTTCATTATCTCCAACACCTTTTAAAGTGTAACCAAGTCCTGTTTTTAAGAATAAATCTAATAATATTTTTGCTATTAAAACAAATATAAGTGCTATTACAACAGGAGGAATATCACCTTTGAATAAGTTAGGGAATGTGAATAGTGGTATGTTTGATTTTCCCATTATTCTAAGATTTATTGAGTAAAGCATTCCCATTGTAAGTATTCCTGATAGTAGGTTAGATATTTTAACTTTTATGTGAAGAAGACCTGTAACCATTCCTGCTAAAGCTCCTCCAACTACTGCAAGTAAAACTCCAACTAATGGATTTAATCCTCCTGCAAGTGCTGCAGCTGATATTGCTGCTCCCATTGTGTAACTTCCATCTGCTGTCATATCTGGGAAATCTAATATTTTGAAGGTAATGTATACCCCAATCGCCATAATTGCTAAAATTAAACTTTGTGTAACTACTGAAATCATAAATTTAAACACTCCTTTTAAAAACTTTTTTTGATTTTTATTTTTAATAACTAAACTTTCAAAGTAAAAAAATGTAAAAATAAAGGCCGCATAGTTTAGATTTCTATGCGGCCTAAATATTTATATAAAACATTTGATATATAAATATATTAAAAAAGCCACATAGTATTCGCTCTATGTGGCCGATATATTTTATAAAAACTTTACAAAACAAACAAATCGAAACTTAGCCAACATAGATACAGTCGTAAAAATCCTAACGGCCTGTACCTATTCGCATGGAATCGATACAAACCGATCTAATAGTGGCTAAAATAAAATCGTCTCTGTTTATTCTTTAAAGTCTTCATAACGCTCTCTCCTTTTCCTTAATAATTCTTCTAGTTTAATAATTAAAAATTTAAAATATTTTTCTGAAAATTTTGTGATTCATTTTCTATGGTTCTTATTGTAGCTCAGAGATTTTTTTCTGTCAACACAAAAAACTAAATTAATTTAAGTTTTTAGAAAATTATATATATTTCCGTCTAAAATGATAACTTTGAAAGTATTGAAAATACTGGTGTTGAGAATGCAGTAAAAAAACTAAAAATTTTTATAAAAAAATAATGGAGTTTATACTTAAATATA
>URRU01000193.1 GCA_900550335.1 uncultured Clostridium sp.
TACAGAAATACAAATTCCTGTGAAAAAATTATAGAAAAAATATAAAAAATTATAGAAAAATTTTGTCAAACCTCTTGACTATGGTATTATACCATAGTTTATCATTTTAGATAAGAAGAGAGGAGAGTATATAAAATGGATTCGAAATTGTTATCAAATGAAAACATGAGCTTAAAGGCAAAATTTTTAAGGTATATGATACCTTCAGTTGTATCTATGTGGGTTTTCTCACTTTATACAATGGTAGACGGTATATTCGTTGCAAGAGGAGTAGGTGAAACAGCACTAGCAGCTGTAAACATCTCAATGCCTTTTGTAAACTTTATATTCGCGTTATCACTGATGTTCTCAACAGGGGCATCTACAATAATAGCTGTATATCTAGGTAAAAAGGATATAGACTCAGCTAATAAAATATTCACTATGAATACAGTAGTAATAATAATATTCTCATTAGTAATAATGGGCGGAGTTTTATTAAATTTAGAAAAAGTAGCTACAATGCTAGGTGCTACTGCTTCAACTATGGATTATGTAAAACACTATCTTGGAATAATAGTACTATTTAATGGATTTTTTATGGTATCTTATTCACTTGAAGTAATCATAAAAACAGATGGATTCCCAATTTTAGCAACTTGTGGAGTTATAATATCAGCAATTAGTAATGTTGTACTTGATTACTTATTTATAATGGTATTCCATTGGGGTGTAATAGGTGCAGCAATTGCAACAGGGTTATCACAGGTATTTTCAACAGTGTTCTTCTTAGTTCACTTCTTTAGAAAAAACTCAACACTTAATTTCTCAAGATTTAAGTTTGATTTCCCTGAATTAAAGAAAATAGCATTTATAGGTATACCAGACTCAACTACAGAGCTTAGTTGTGGGATAGTAGTAATGCTTTTCAACTTAAACATAATAAAATATATAGGTGAGCAGGGAGTAGTTTATTACAGTATTATAAATTATGTAAATACATTGGTACTTATGACTATGATGGGTATAGCACAGGGTATGCAGCCATTAGTAAGTTATTACTTTGGAGCAGAGAACTCTACTAATATGAAAAAACTATTTAGAATGTCGGCTATAGCAGGCGTAATAGCATCGGTAGCATTCGTTATAATATGTCATGTTATACCTGATTTTATAGTAGGATTATTTATAGATCCAACAGAAACAGCGATATTTACAGAAGCAATAAGAGTTCTTCAGATTTATTCTTATGCGTTTGCATTTATGGGAGTAAACGTAATAGTTTCAGCATTCTTCGTATCAGTTGAAAGACCAGGAATAGCAGCAGTAGTATCTCTTGGAAGAGGTTTCTTCTTAATATTAGCAGCATTATATTTAATGATAGCTATACTTGGTGGAGAAGGAATATGGTACTCTGCAATACTTGCAGAAGGAACTTGTATGATAGTAGCTATAGTATTGTTTAAAACTAAAATTAAGGCAGTTTATAATGATATGAAATCGCCTAAATCAAAAAAAGAAAAACTGAATGAATGCTATTAAGAATTAAGAAATCAAGATAAGGCAGCAAACACCTCTAACAAAAATAATCAATGACATAAAAAAGAAAAACTGTTAGAATAGTAAAAGTGAAAAGACCAAATTATTAATAATTTTTAATACCATTACAAAATATTGGAGGTGTTTGTTTGGCTAAAAAAAAATTTTATGCAGTTAGAAAAGGTTATAAAACAGGTGTATTTTTAACTTGGACTGAATGCAGTAAACAAATAAGTGGATATAAAGGAGCAGAGTTTAAAAGCTTTCCAACTATGGAGGAGGCTGAAAACTTTGTTCAGGGAATAAAAAAAGAAATAAAAGTTGATGAAAATACAATAGAGGTTTATGTAGATGGAAGTTATGAACACTCTATTAAAAAGTACGGTTCTGGAGCTGTTATATTGAAAAATAGAGAAGTTATACATACAGAAAGCTTCGGTGGAAATGATGAAGAGTATGTAAGTATGAGAAATGTTGCTGGAGAAATAAAGGCATCAGAATATGCTATGAGATATTGCATTGAAAATAAAATACCTAAGTTGATTTTATATTATGACTATCAAGGTATTGAAAAATGGTGCACAGGAGAATGGAAGGCTAATAAAAAAGGTACTATGGAATATAGAGATTATTACAATTCTATAAAAGATAGACTAGATGTTAGCTTTGTAAAAGTAGCAGCTCATACGGGAGATAAATATAATGAAATGGCAGATCAACTTGCCAAGGACGGACTAAATAAATAAAATAAAAAGATGCAATAATATAAATGGGAAAATATTATTGCATCTTTTTTTATGGATATTTAAGGAATTATAACTGAATATTCTATTTTATGCAGCGAAGTATTACATTGTAAAGAACTAATCCTGCTATAAAATTCAAGATAACCGCTGGTATAACAACAGATATGAAAAGTACACTAAATCCTGCAGGTAATCCAACTATATACTGAGCAGAAAGTAGGAATATAGATCCACTTACAAGAGTACCTAGTGGGAATAAGAATATAGAAACTATTTTACCTGCTTTTTTCATATCCATTTTTCTTAAGAAAGGTATGCTATACATTAAGTAAACAAGTAAGTATGCGAAGTTTACAGATACTATTTTGTCTATAACATTAGGAAGCTGACCACCAGGGAATTTAGTTGTAAGTGCTGTGAATACACCAGTAACTATTCCTGCTAATAAGCAGCTTTTGTAATCATTTTTATTTATTAAAACTACTATAAACATTGTTAGTAGTGCAAAGTCTGGCTGCATAGGAAGCCCTAGAGCAGGTGTAATCTGATGAAGTATAAGACCTATTGCAAGAAGTATTGAATTTAGAACCATTTTTCTTGTATTTAATTTTGTAGTTGTATTTGTTGTTGCTATTGCTTTCATTGTATTTTCCTCCAAGTATTTTAAATTTATTATTTTGCCATTCTGATTCGATATTATCTTCTAGTAAAGTTCATACCATAGTTTACACCTCCTTTTCCGTAAAATAAAAAAACTTCGCCCTATACATAGGACGAAGTATTAATTCGCGTTGCCACCTAAATTCGTATTTCTTATAAATTATAAATTTATACAAGAAATACATCTCTCAAGAATACTAACATATTCTGTGTGTTGTAACGTACACCAAACGCCGGAGTCTACTTTAAAAATATTTCAATCCGGTTCTCTGAGGCCCATTCACTATTTTCCTTCTTGCTGACTCTCACCAACGCCAACTCTCTGTATTGAACCTAAAAACAGCTACTCTTCCTCGTCAAAGAATTTACTGAAAATTTATTATTTTTAACTTGTATTAATCATAATCTAAAAAACAATTTCTGTCAACGATTATTTTTGAATTTTTTGAAATATAATACAAAAATGAAAAATAATATTTCTAAATAAAGAAATTTTAAATAAAGGAAAAATATAATATGCATAGAATATATATAAATAAGAATCAAAAGAAAAAATAGTAGTATAAGCTAAAAATTTAAATATATGAAATAAA
>URRU01000194.1 GCA_900550335.1 uncultured Clostridium sp.
GAGAATTATGTGGCTTTCTTTTTTATAGTAATATAATGATTAATAAAAGCCATGTAGTCTTAAACTATATGGCTTTTATTTTTTCCCTGGAACTCGACTAATCAATAAAATATGTTATTAAATATAATTTATAAATCAAATAAACATGCAACTAAAAAATCAATTTTAAAAATCAGAAACTTCAAATATACTAAAAATAATTCGGAGGAAAATAAAATGAAATCAAATAAAAAATTCTTATCTTTAATATTATCTTTGACATTAGGAGCAACATTACTTACAGGCTGCTCAGGTGGTGGTGAATCTTCAGGTTCATCTGATGAAGTAAAAAAAATAGGTATAACTCAGTTAGTTGAACATCCAGCACTTGATCAGGCAAGAGAAGGATTTATAGAAGGACTTAAAGAAAATGGATTTGTAGAAGGAGAAAACCTAGAAGTAGATTTCCAAAATGCTCAGAACGACAACCCTACTTCTCAGACAATAGCTAGTAACTTCGCAAATGATAAAAAAGACTTAATATTTGCTGTATCTACTCCATCTGCTCAGGCTGCACTAAACGCTACTCAGGATATACCAATAGTATTCACAGCAGTTACAGATGCAGTTGAAGCAGGACTTGTAAAAAGCAATGAATCATCAGAAAATAATGTAACAGGTACATCTGATGCTATACCAGTAGATAAATCATTAGAATTAATAAAAAAATTCGTACCAAATGTTAAAACAATAGGCGTTGTTTGCAACACAAGTGAAATAAACTCTAAATTACAGGTAGATGCTTTGAGAAAAGCCTCTGAAAAAGAAGGAATAAAAGTAATAGATAAAGGTGCAACTCAGGCAAATGAAGTTAACCAGGCAGTTGCAGCAGTTGCAAAAGAAGCTGATGTAATATTCACTCCAACAGACAACCTAGTAGCATCTTCAATGCCAATAATAACTAAGGTAGCAACTGAAAATAAAATACCAGTTATAGGTTCTGAAGAAGGACATGTTGAAAACGGAGCACTAGCTTGCAATGGAATAAGCTACAAAGAACTTGGTAAAAAAGCTGGAGAAATGGCTGCTCAGATACTAAAAGGTGAAAAACAGCCTTCTGAATTACCAGTGGCTACACTAGAAGAAACTGAAACAATAATAAACAAATCAACAATGGAAACACTTGGAATAAAAGATCCTCAGATAGAAAACGCAACATTTAAATAAGAATTAAAAAATGGCTGTTGTAATATTTACAACAGCCTCTTTCTATATATCACTATTTTGTTCCTGTAGATCCGAATCCACCTTCTCCTCTTTCTGAGTCAGTTAATTCTTCTACTTCTACTACATTTACTTCATATATTGGTTTTACAACCATCTGAGCAATTTTCATGTGTTTTTCTACAACAAAAGTTTCTTTACCATGGTTTATAAGTATTACACCTATTTCTCCTCTATATCCTTCATCTATTGTACCAGGAGTATTTAAAACTGTTATAGAATGTTTTAAAGCTAGTCCACTTCTTGGTCTAACCTGAGCTTCTGTCATGTGAGGAAGCTGTATTGCTATTCCAGTTTTTATTAATCTAGTCTCCCCTGCTGGTATTTCAACTTCAGAAACTGAGTAAAGGTCCATCCCTGCATCACCTTTGTGTGCAAAATTAGGTATTATCGCATCTTCATTTAATTTTTTTATTTTAAGTTCAAACATGTGTTCCCTCCATTATTGATAAATTTCTACATTTATTATATACTAAGTAGGTGTAATTTTGTATATAATTTAAATGTAAAGTTTTATATAATCATTTATAAAATAAATTTTGAGAAATTATAAATAAATTTTTAAATTATAAAATAAGTAAAAAGGTGGCGAGCAGATGAAATTAATATTGGCAGAAAAGCCGTCAGTAGCAAAGACTATAGCCTCTTTCTTAGGTGCTAAAACAAGAAATCAAGGCTATTTTGAGGGAAATGGATATATAGTTACATATGCTGTTGGACATTTAGTTTCCCTTTACGATGTTAAAGACTACGACAAAGAAAAATATTCTGGCTCTTGGAAAATGGAAAACTTCCCTTTCATTCCGCCAGATAAATTTAAATTTAAAGTAGATAAAAGCAAAAGAGATCAGTTTAATGTAATAAAATCTCTTCTAAAAAGAGATGATATTGAATATATAATAAATGCAACAGATAACGATAGAGAGGGAGAACTTATAGCATTTTTAATTTTCTTCCTTATTAAACCTAATATTCCAATAAAAAGAATACTAGTAAACGAATGGACTCCAGAAGATATAACTAGAGGTATGGAAAATCTTAAAGAAAATAATGAAATGTTAAACCTTCAAGCTGCTGGATACACTCGACTTATAACAGATTGGCTAATTGGAATAAATTTCACATCAGTTGCTACTTTAAAATATGGTAACGGAAAAATGCTAAATATTGGTAGGGTTATCCTTCCTACAGTTAAATTAATTTACGATAGAGATATGGAAATAAAGAATTTCGTACCAAAGACATACTACGAAATAGAAGGAACGTTCGGAGCTGCTAATGGAAAATACAAAGGTAAGTACATATATAAAGGAAAAGAAAGTAGAATTGATGATTTAGAAGAATGTAAAAAAATAGTATCTGAAATACAATCAGATAATGGTACTATAAAGGATAAAAAAGTTACGAATACGAAAGAATACGCTCCAAAGCTATTCTCTCTTACATCTTTACAGGGATATATAACTTCTAAATACGCTCGATTCACATCTGATAAGGTTCTTAGTGTGTGTCAGTCATTATACGAAGGAAAAGGAAAAGGGGGATTTATCACATACCCTAGAACAGACTCTATCTATTTAGAAGAAAGTTTAGCTTCTAAGGCAGAACAGACATTAAACAGAGTGAAAGAAAACCTTCCTTATAAAGATAAAATCAAATTTACCAAAACTAAGAGAGTTTTTGACTCTTCAAAAGTAGACAGCCACAGTGCCATAATGCCTACTTACATATTGCCAACAGGACTTAATGAAGATGAAATGATTGTCTACAACGCTATAAGAGATAGATTTGTCGCAAACTTCATGCCTCCTGCAGAATTTGAAAATACTGAAATAAAAACAGATGTAGACGGAAAAATATTCCAAACTAAAGGAAAAGTGCTAAAATCTAAAGGTTATTTAGAAGTGTATAATAAAGAAGATAAGAGCGAACTTCTGCCATTCGTCGAAAAAGGAGAAAAAGTAGATGTATTAGGTGTAGCCCCAGTTGAAAAACAGACTACACCACCTAAATCATACACTGAAGATACACTTCTAAAAGCTATGAAAAATTGTGGTAAAAATGTATCAGATGATGACACAACTGTTCTTTCAGGATATTCAATCGGTACTTCAGCAACTAGAGCTGATGTCCTTAAAAAGATAAAAGATGTTGGATATGTTAAAAAGAAAGGAAAATCTTATTATATAACTGAACTAGGTATAAATCTTGTTGAAATCTTCCCTGTTAAAGAACTTTTA
>URRU01000195.1 GCA_900550335.1 uncultured Clostridium sp.
TTATAAATATTTAATTATTTTTATCTATAAATAAATATTTACTTAATCCCAACCATCATCATCTCTATTTTCACTTTTTTCATAACTTTCTAGCCGACTTACATGATACCCTATATCATCGAGCATATTCTCTTCAAATTCTTTTAAAATACTCTCTTTAAATGTTATAGGTGTCATCTTTTCTATTGGCTTTGCAAGTCGAAGTGCTGTTTTTTTAAGCTCTAATAATTTTGAATTAGTTGATTCATTATCCTCAGAATTATTTATACAATTAATAAATTCATCTAGTGAATATATTTTAAACTTTTTAATATTTTTACCTTCTGCTATTGCTTCAAGTAGACCTATAAAAATTTCTTGATAAGTAGATTCTTTTCCCATTTTTAGAGCTTCTGCGGTTTCAGGTATTAAATCTTCAAACAGAACTCTTTTAGGATCTTTTCCTACTATTCCTCTGCTTTCAGCATAAGGAAGTATTTTTTCATCCGGATAAGAAATAAGTCTATTCATAAATTCATCATCTGTTATTCCAGTAATGTAGTATTTATTTCCTTTTAGGCCCTCAATCTTTTTAATCCGGTCAAAATATCCTTTAAGCATATTTCTTCTTATTGTATTGTTACTAAAAATTAGCCCTCTTCCAAGAGGCTCAGATGGTTTAATCTCTATAAATTTTGTAGATTCATTTATGGGCTCTCTAAGTTTTCTGTTTGGAGACACCCTGACAGCCACTAAATCATCATATCCCTTGCTTTCTAAAAGTCTAAGTGGACAATTATCATAAAATCCACCATCTATAAATGTCCTTCCATCTATATCTTCACTCTTAAAAACAGGTAAATTAGCACTTGCCATTATGTAATCTTTTATCTTTCCTTCTGGAATATCTTCCTTAAAAATCTCTACTGGTACAGGTTTTAATCCGTCAAATTCTATTGTAACAAGGCCAAAATCCATATCTGACTTACGAATTTTTTCTTCATCTATGTATAAATCTAAAATTCTTCTAAGCTTTGTAGTATCAATTCCTTTATTTTTTATTACTTTTTTAGCCTCTTTAGATGCGTACTCTAGCATGCCTCTATCTATATTTTTATCGACTAAATTTTCCATAAACTGGTTATCAACATTAAATAATGTCTTTGGTTGCATATTTTTCCACATATTGTAGCATACATCAAAGTCCCCTTGGACTATCATAGCTGCATTAAAAGCACCTATAGAAGTTCCAACAGCACCTTTAAATTTATATCCTCTTTCAAAAAGAGCCTTTAATACACCTAAATGATATGCACCCTTTGATGATCCACCTTCTAGCGCAATTCCTTTCATAAATTATCGCCTCCTTGGATAATACTGATAAATAGTACAACTAAAATATTAAATTCCTAAACCAAATTTCTTACCTAAGCTTAAAAGACCTCCGTCTAAGTAGTCAGTATTTACATTAAATTTCCATTCTCCATTATGTCTATACATTTCTCCAAATACTATCTCTGTATTCTGGCCTACACTATCATTTATCTGGTAATCATATATTACCTCTTCCCGATCTAAATCTATTATTCTCATAGATAAATAATCAAATCTATCATAATATCTAGCTACTTCACCGTATTCAGTTAATGTAAGTGCAAATGCTATTTTTCTTATCTTATTAGGTATTTTAGACATAGTTATATAAACTTTGTCCTCTCTTTCATTTAATTTAACTGATTCAGATGGATGCTCTCTATTTTCACTGTAGATAAAATCCTCATAGCTAGTCATAGTCCCACTTCCATCAGTTAAGAATACAGCTGTTCCTATTTCAAAATCATCCTTTTTTAAATAATTATTAACTCTATAATCAAATTCAACTAAAACATTTTCTAGTTCTGGTATATCTCTTGTAAGTTCAACCTTTTGTCCCTTAAGTATTTCCTTCATCTTAAAAAATATCTCCTTCTAAAATTTTCTACTTATTAGATTATACAACAAATCTCTAAAAAAAGTGAACTTTACTACTAGATTATGTGTAATTTATTCCTGTTCATCTTCTTTCTTTTTTCTATACTTTTTATTTGACTTATCTATAGTTATATTTACAAATCTCTTTTTCTGCTGTTTTCTAAGATTTTTCTTTTCCTTTTTCTGCTCTTTCTTTTCTTCTCTTATTTCTTTTTTATGTTCTCTCTTAACTTCCTGTAGCTGTTTAATTTTTTTAGTACTTTCTTCTATCTTAACTATACTAGCTTCAATTTCTTCTTCATGCTGTTCAAGTTTTTTATTGAATCTCTTACCTATTATCCAAGAAACTAAAGTTAATCCTAAGAATAATCCTATCTTAACTGGACTATGTATAAATCCAGTTATATCCTCAGAAATATAACTTATTATTATAAACATTACGAATTTGCCTGCCAACATAGGAGGTATAAAGTCTATTAATTTTTTCTTGCCACAAAGTGCAGATGCCAAAGTGGCCCGGCAACTAGGCATGAATGGACATGCATAAGCTAAAAATAGTATACTAAATCCTTTTTTATCTACCCACTCTATTACCGAGTCTACCTTATTATTTTTTAATAACCATTTTAAGATTCTAATATTTCTAAATCTCGAAACTACTAAAAACAGTGCTATTGTACCTAGTCCTGATCCAATCCAAGATATAATAAGTCCTTTTAACATTCCATGTATTGCCGCATTAGCCGATACTATTGCTACAAGCGGAAGAGCTGGAATAAAGCTTTCTATAAATGCACTAAAAAGACCTGCTATTACCGATAATATTAAATTGTCTTGTGCAATATATAATAAATTTTGAATATGTTCCATGATAAAACCCCTCTTATCTATTTGATACAAATTAAGTAACTTTTAATCTTTAAATTATTTTAATTTGCCTCGTTAATATATATATTTGATATATGTTCTTATTATACCTTCTTATTCTTGAGGAATTCTTAACTTTTTCTATAAATATTATAAAAAAATCCATAAGTATTATAAAAAAAGACTGCTACATTTTACCCCCACTTAAAATGTAACAGCCCTCACCCGATTTATAAGATATTACCCTATAATTTCTATAAACTCACTTTATAAATATAAATCCTCTAAATTAAATTTAACCAACATACGCTTCTGCTTCCATTTCTTCAGTAGGATCTGATTCAACTTCTTTAGTCCCTACAACTGCTGTAAATGCTGATATAAACATTATTGCAACACCTATTACCTTTCCAATAGTAAACACCTCTCCTACTACAGTCCAACCTATTATAGATGCTGCTATAAGCTCAACAGATGCTACAACACCTACTATTGAAAGCTCACATCCTCTTGCAATACCCTCTGCATAGAATATATACGCCATAGCTGCTGGAAATACTCCTAATAAAACCATGTATGGTAGTACATTCATATTTGTAACAAAACCTATCATTTCTATAGGTTTTGCTGAAGGAATCATAAAAATTGCACCAAATAAAAATCCATAAATTAAAATTGTTTC
>URRU01000196.1 GCA_900550335.1 uncultured Clostridium sp.
ATATACGATAACCCTTTTTTTTAAATATTTATTTAGGATTTTATGAATTTCATTCTAAATATTAATTTTCCTGTGATTTAAACTGAGCAAGGAAATTCTTAGGCATTTTAGATATAAATAATACAACTAATAAACAAGATAATGGTTTATCTACTATATTACTTAATATTCTTGGTATAAATGCTGCTGTGAATATCTGCTGTCCAGCCTGTAAAAGTGCTCCAACTAATAAGTCAGCTCCACTTCCGCTAAGTCCACCAAACATATAAACTGATATAGGTGTTCCTATCATAGGACAAACTACTGCAAGTATAATACCTGTTATAATAGCTTTTTTATAACCGAAGTTTCCTTTTTTAGCCATAAATCCTACTATAAGACCTGTAGCTATATTAACTATTGCAAATGGTATGTTTGTAGGGTCTGATATAACACCTAATACAAGGTTACTACATCCACCTATTAAAGCCCCCCATAATGGTCCAAGAACTACTGCACCAAGTATAGTACCTATTGTGTCAAGGAATAGAAGAGGAATCTGTATCATACCCATAACAGTTCCTAATACAAGGTTTACTACAACACACATAGCACTAAATGTCAATTTTTTAGTATTCATAAAAAAATACCCCCCATTTTTATTTTATTATATTCCACTAAATATCTTATTACACTTTATTAAAAAAATAAAATAGATTATAACTATATACTCATTTAATTTTTATAGATTAAATCTATAACTCTATTAACTTTATAATGTAAATTGTAATTTAAAAAGGCTACTGCAAAATCGCAATAGCCTTATCATAAAAATATTATTCTTCTTGTGTTTCTACTTTGTTTGTAGTTTCTTTTTTATTAGTTTTATTTTCTTCTTGTTTTTTATCTTCTGATTTTTTATCCTTAGCCTTAGAATCTTCTTTCTTTTCGACAGTTTTTCCTATATTGTAGTTATCGAATTCGTCAATTTCTATTACATCTTTTTCATCTTTAGAGAATGTGATTTTTATTTTATCTCCCTCTTTTGTTAGAGGTAATTCCTTAGAAATTTTAGAAGTTGCATAGAATATATTGCCATCATCTGTATCTAAAGTCAGATAGTATATAGTATTACCATTTTTAGTATCTGCGGCAATTCTCTTAACTGTACCTTCAAGTTCTTTGTCAAACTCATCAGATTCATCTATTTCTAAACCACTTCCACCAGACTCTAACGCATCTTTATAATTTTTCATTGCTTCTGCCTTATCCCGTCCAACTCCAACTATGTTGTAGTCCTCAACAGATACGAATACGACTCTTTTAACAAGTCCAGCCTTATCTTTTAATGATGATACGTAAGTTGGCTGACCTAATATATTATACATAACAGGGAATGTAGCTTCATAGTTCTTTTCCTGAACACTACCTTCCGCAGATTTCATAGCTGCCATTTCTGTTGCACCTGGCTGTTTATAAAGTTTTGCTTCTTTAGTTCTTGAGTCAACTAACATAAATCCTATTGTAGACTCATCTCCACCTGCTGAAGTTATTCCTGTATACCAATATGATTTATCATCTTCACCGTATACTAAAGAAGTTCCTTCTGTAGCCTTTAATACACCTTTTTCAGATATTACAGAGTTTATAAATCCATTTACATATACTCCCCAACTATTTATCTGGTCAATAACAAATTCTTCTGGTTGAATTCTATCAACCCATTCTGGAGTATCTTTTATAGAATAGAACTTAGTCTCTCCTGTTTTAGTATCGACTATTGCAGTTCCATTTACATTTGCTCCTCCAAATCCTACTTTATGCTCATAAAGAGAAACTACCCAGAATGGCTTACCATTATCGTCAATTTCTAATGTATAATCTGCCATACCTCTGCTCATTCCACCTTTTATATATACATGTCTGTGTAAGTCCTGAAGTATGTATGCATCTGGCTGATATACTATTTTTACATCTTCTCCATTTGCCTTTTGCACTAATTTAACATCCTGAGGATCATTCGCAGATACCATAACGTATCCATTTGTTCCTCCCGTATTAGTAACCCATTTTATAAAATCTCTATGTACTAGAGGTGCTACCCAGTAAAGTTTTTCTCCAACCTTTTGTATGTGGAATTTTCCTAATTTAGAAACACTTCCTATAGCTGGAACCTCACCTAATTTCTTATCCCCTAGCTTCATAGCCATCTCTTCATCTACTATTCTTATTTCATTGACATTTACAGGGCTTACATCCTTTGTGAATTCGCTCTCTTTTACAGTTCCTAGTAAGTTTCTATATGCCTTTGCTCTTATTATAGGTGTAGAAGCTAAAGTTGGTAAAACAACTGCAATCGCTAATATTCCTATAGCTATTTTAAAGTTCATTTTATTTGTAATAGTGAATCTCTGCTCTTCTCTGTCAAATACCATATTAAGTATTCCTGCTATTACAAAGAACATCGCTAGTACATAGTATAAAGAAGTGAAATCTATTCTAAGTACTGGCAATTTTACAAATGCATACACAGCTGTTATTATAAACGAAATAACATATGACTTAAAATTTTTCATATTTTCTCCTTTCCATCCCATTATATTAAATTTTTTACTTTTTTATTTTTAAATCCTTAGTGAAGATTATATCATATAAAAAAACGGTTTGAGTATTTATTTTACTATTCAAACCGTTTTTTATTAATTCTTTAGTTTTTATTTAGTTTTTAATTTCATTATCTAGAATAATGTCTATCTAGCATAATGTCCTTTTTTACTATGCAGCTGGTTTTAGAGATTTTCCATATTGAACTAATATATCATAAGCATACTGCATTGCATCTCTTAAAGTAATCCGCATATCAGTTTTTAACTCGCTGTTTTCAATTTTTATTCCTGTAAGATTTAAAGGTTTCAATGTTTCTGGAGGAATTATAATTGATCTATCTCTTATCTCAAACGGAATTTCACTTTGCTGTGATGCCAGTATTTTTGCAAGAATTCCTCCTGATATATTAATTTTACCTACTTTAACATTATCTATAGTAACCACTAAAGCTCCATTTTCTACAGATGGAACTGCTGTTACAGTAGCTTTAGTTTTTAAAAATTCTACCTCAACAGGAACAGTTACATTTAATTTATCATCAGATATTTTTATCTCATTGGCAATCATATCGTCCTCATAATTTTTCATAAATGTGTAAACAATATTACTTATATCTTGTGCTGTTAAAGTCATGCTTCCTTCAAAACTTTCTGTTTCTCTATTGAATTTTAGGCTTTGAAATAACCCCATTTTCACAATATCTTCCTTTGTTATCTCTCTATTACCAGTTATATCCTGTTGCACTCCTCCTTCTGGCTGCAGTGCATAGAAAAGTCCTCCCATAGCTAATGCAATTACAACTAGAATCCCTACTAAAATTTTTAATACTTTTTTCATAAAAATCACTCTCTCTT
>URRU01000197.1 GCA_900550335.1 uncultured Clostridium sp.
GTTTTTCTGTATTTTTATAGTATTTGTCTTTATTGCTCAAGCTTCATACCTCCCGTTACATTTTTTAAAGCTAGTAATACATATGCTGCCATTTCTACTTCATTTAAATCTATAATTCTTCTACCTTCTGACTCTAGCTGCTTACGAATATATTCTAATATTTCATTCTCGAATTTATCGCATAAATCTAAAAGTTTATCTGCTGGTCTTTTTATTGCTTCTATAATCGTATTTTGATATTCCATATCTTTTTCTGTAAATGGTAATTTTACACAAGGGAATTTTTGTTCAGCAACTTCACATACTGCAAAACTTAACCCTTTTTTATTTTTTCTTTTATTTTTTTGCTTATTCTTTTTCCCCATAATCTTTCACCTCTATTGTTTTCTTGCTACAATTCCCATTAATTTTAATGCGCTTGTTACTCCAGGATATTTTCGCCCATTTCTAGTTATCCCATAATATTTTCTTTGAGTCCAATCTCCCGTATTTGGTATTCCGACAACTGCTATTAAGAATGCCATATGGTGTCTTAACAGATAGTCTTGCTTTTCTCTTTCTGTAAATTTATTATTTTCCATACACTTCCACCCGACTTTCTGGGGCTTCTATCTGTAATAGTTCTACCTCTGCTGCATATCCTTTTTCTGTTTCTTCGTTCGCTCCATATTTAACTTTCATTACAGGTCTTAAATATCCCATAACTTCTTCTTCTCTAAAAATAACGCATAAATTATTGTATTCGTCATAAGCTACAAAATCATAACCTTCAAATAAACTTAAAAAGTCCCATTGTAGTTGTATTTCATATTTCTCATTTGGTTCTATGTAAATATAATTATTCACTTTCCCTAAGTCTATTGAATTACATCCAGCATTTTTCATTTTTACCAAATTGTTTATTCGCATTGTATCCTGGATTAAATCATCCATTTTATTCTCCATTCTTTTTGGATTAATTAATAAATTCATTGAATGTAATCTATAAACGGCTGTTCCGTCTGATATGTAATAATATAGCCCTTCATCCTCTTCTACAGTTTGATATTTAAAAGTGTAATCTTTTAATAATCTTCTTAGAATTGATTTGTTAAGTCTTTCGTATAGTTTCATCTCTATCTCTCCTTATGCTTATAATCTAAAAATCTAATGCTGCCATCGAATTTCACTTCATACTGTTCCACATCTTCTTGTTTTATATATTCTCGTCCGAATATACTTTTCATATTTTCCCAAACTCCCCAAGGGATAAAATAATACTTTTCTTGGATCCCACAACACACACCAGCCATAGCTCCAAGTTCATTATGCTTTTTTAACTTCTGTGCCTGGGTATCTGTCAGTACACTTTTTCTTAATTTATCACTTAACGTATATTTAGCTTCGAAAATTATACTTTTTCCATTTCTCAAAGTTCCATGGAAATCTGGTTCAGCTTTCTTTGTGAACTGCCCTTTAAATCTTCCACCTTTTTCCTTTTTCATCACTCTAAATGGTTCGGGTACTTTTACAATCTCTGCTATATTGTTTATTCTGTATGTTTCACAAGCTGCTTCTATACAATGTTCAAAGAATTTCCCCTGGGCATTATTTCTCTGCCCTTTTAGTCTGTTGCTTATTTCTATATCATTTATCATTTTTCTACTCCCTTACTCCTGCATATATAAATACAATTTTTCTACTAGTTTTTTAGGAACGTATGCAAATATTATTCCTTTTTCTCCATTTCCATTTACCCACGTTTCCCCTGTACATTCTTCTAAATCATCTGCTGCTTTAAATCCCTTTAGTATTTTTTTATAGTTATTAAATATGGCCACTTCAAAATGGCTGTAATCTTCCAACTTTAAATTTTCCTTTGGAATGCAATAATGGAATTTAGATGCCTGGATTGATAGTTCCCCTTTTTTAGTCCATAATGTGCTTCTAATTCCGCACGCAATAGTAGTGCTTTTCTCTAGCTCCTTAATAAATTCAAACTTCATTTTTCTATCACTCCTTTTTTACAAATTGTATATAAAGCAAATCACCTAACCAATCATTGTAAACGTGTGTAGCATTTTTGAATTGTAGATTCTTGTATAGATTTTCCCATTCAGCTTTATTGTCTATACCATCTCTAATCATATTTTTTACTTTTCTTCTACTCCACTTATAATAATTTGTTTGGACTATTGGTCTTTTTAGGTTCTTGCTGCCTGTCCATTTTCTTTTTCCTTCTGGCTTTTTTAACATATAGCTACATAAATCTGTTAGTCCATTTTCACTAGAAAATTGTAACCTTCTTACATTTACATAACCTATGCTTTTCTCTTTCTTGCTCCATGCATCTTCTACTTCATCTCTAGTAAGTCCACCATTTAAAATCATGTGATGGTGTATATGCTGCATTCCATTTTCTCCTTGTCCAAATTCTGTAACAAGCATATATTTTATTTCATCTAATCCTTTTTTCTTTCTCTTATAGTTCAATCTTCTTACATAATTTCTTGCTTCTTTTTCAGCTTCTTCTATGCTACCTGGTCTATGATCATCTGAATACGTAAAATGAACTACATAATCTGCTTCTGTAAAATTACAATGCGCTATTCTTATAAATTCTTTTTTTCTTCTTTTCTCATACATTTTCTTATTTTTCTTTTTTATCTTTTCTCTATCTTCATCAGATATTTCTTTTTTCTCTAAAAATTCCTTATCCTCTACATTTATCTTTTTCCCCCTCTTAGTAACAATAGCGGGTGTTATTTCTACATCTACAAATTTTCCACTCATTATTCTTTTTTCTCTATAAGTATTTTTAACAACACCCATTTTTCATTACCTCGTTTCTTTTTCTATAGTCGTTTACATCTTAAACCCTTATACAAGCTCCCTAAAGGCTCCTAAATTGAGCTAAAAAAATTTAAAAGTGTTGTTTTTTCGTTACATTAGTAATACTCTATGTTTCTATGTGGTATAATATAGTAAAGATAAACAAATCACTTTTAAAAAGTTGGTTTGTAAAATTTATTTTCGTTCGTTTCACATACGATTTAAGAGTGTTTGTTGGTAGCAAACACTCTTTTTATTTTGTTTCTGTTTACGGATCATCTAATTAATCCTTTCTTTTTTAGCGAATATATCCTTTGTGCAACTCCCGATTCCGTTCTTCCAATTGCATATCCAATATCTTTTAATTTATCTTTCCCTCGATTTTGGATAATATATTCATCATCTTCTTTTGTGTATTTCCTATTGAATTTATTTTCTGTATCTTCCAAGACTGTATCCTGGTTTTCTTTTCTGATTTCTTTTCTTTTTTTAACCGCTCTGTCTAGTGCTTCCTTAGTTGCTGTCAATTTCCATCCCTTCTTCTGCTTCCTTAAATAGTACTTTATAGTCAATAGTTATCCCTTTAACTCCATCTATTCTTTTAACTTCTAATATCCCAGCTTTT
>URRU01000198.1 GCA_900550335.1 uncultured Clostridium sp.
TACAACTTGATTGTCTGGAGCGGATATGACACATATATACCATTTTACGAGCAAACCTTACGAAATTGTAACATTAGATGCTGTATTTTGTAAGGTAAATCGATTTTTAGATTTTAAAAAAAATTATAGAATAAATACATAAAGAAAAATATACGAGAGGAGGAAAATTTTATGAGGAATGTAATATTTATAATTTCAATGATTCTATTATTTATAACATTACTTATCGGACTAGAAAGTATATTTACAGGTGGATTTCAAGGACTATTAAAAAAATCAAAGATTATAATTCCATTAATGATAGGTTATGTGGTTTTATATTCAGTTTATATTTTTAACATATAGTTTGAAGTGTATTTTTAGTAAATATATTGTATTATAAATTTAAGATGGAAGGTGAAAAAATGATTAAAGCAGAAAAATTAAAAAAGGAATTTAGAGTACATGGAAACGTGTTTAAAATACTAGAAGATATAGATATTGAGATAAACGACGGAGAATTTATTGCAATAATGGGGCCATCAGGTGCAGGAAAGTCTACTCTTCTAAACATATTATCTACAATAGAAAGACCAACTTCTGGAAGTGTAAAATACGATAGCAAGGAAGTATTTAACATGAAGAATAAGGAGATTTCAAAGTTTAGAAAGGATAATATAGGTTTCATATTCCAAGATTACAACCTTATAGATTCAATGTCTATAGAGGATAATATAGCATTGCCAATGGTTATTTCAGGAGAAAATTATAAAAAAATAGAAAAAGAAGTAGAAAAATATGCGAACTTTTTCAATTTAAATCCTCAATTAAAAAAATATCCTATAGAGTTGTCAGGAGGACAAAAGCAGAAAGTTGCAGCTGCTAGGGCATTAATAAGTGATCCAAAAGTAATATTTGCTGATGAGCCAACAGGTGCTTTAGATTCTAAATCATCTGTAGAACTTTTAAATTGCTTTAAAAAAATGAATGACGAGCTAGGAAAGACTATAGTAATGGTAACTCATGATTCATTTGCAGCGAGTTATGCAAAAAAGGTTCTATTTATAAAAGATGGAAAGATAAATATGCAGTTAAATAGTAGTGGAAATAGAAAAGAATTTTTCGATAGCATAATGACAGTACTTTCTTCAACAGGGGGTGCGGTTAATGAGATTGTTTAAAATATCTTTAAAAAACATAAAATACAACATAAAAAACTACGGAATGTACATATTTTCAATGGTTTTCTGTATAGCAATATTCTACAATTTCATGTCTATAGGCAGCAGTGAACAGCTTGAAGCAATGAGAGATTTTAGAACTTTTAATGCACTTGTAGGTATATGTACATTTGTTTTAGTTATATTTTTCATAGCATTTATCAGGTATTCGACAGGATTCTTTGTTCAACAGAGGAAAAAAGAATTCGGAATATATACATTCATGGGAATTGAAAATAGAAAAATAGCTCTATTATTTGCACAAGAAGGGCTATTAATAGGTTTATTATCACTTTTTATGGGAACTCTTTTGGGAATGATTACCAATAGAATGTTTATAATGGCAATAATGAAAATTTCTGAATCAAAAAATGCAATTAAATTTGAAATATCTAAAGCTGCGATAATCTACACATTGCTGATTTTTGGTGTTATACTTCTATATTCATTCTTTAGAGAGTATAGAGCACTTGTAAAAACTGATATAGCAGAACTTGTAAAAGGTGTAAAAATTAAGCAAGATTATGTTGTAAAAAGCTCAGCTACTAGATTTTTATTAGGAATAGTAGGTGTTGTGATTCTATTTGCAGGATATTATGTAGGCGTTTATTATGATAAGTTGAATATGATAATGATGTTTGCTGTAATAATTGCTCCGATACTTGTAATAATTGGGTTAAAGCTAGTTTGTTCTGGGTTCTTGACTGAAATTTTTGCAAGGATAACAAAGCATAAAAAGATAAAATACAAGGGAACTAATATAGTAAGTTTGAATAGTATCGCATTTAGCATAGTTGAGAACAATAAAATAATGTCTCTTACATCTATCTTAATAGTTTGTTGTATAACAGCTCTTTCAGCAGGACTCACTATGAATAATATATTTAAAAATATGAAAGAAACTGATTTTCCATACAGTATATCTTGTATAGCTTATGATAATCAGGATGAGGAACTTTTCAAAAGAGCATTGGAAGAAGATAAATCAAATGTCAAAGAGCAGGTAAAGATTAGATATATGAGATCTTTGGCAGACGCATTTTCAACTTATCCAGGATACAATGATATAAGTGTTGTGAAATACTCTGATTATGAACGTGTGAAGGCATTGAAGGGAAAAGATATTCAGAAAAATATGGAGATAAAAGAGCCAAAATCTGGGGAAGCAGTATTTTTAAAAACTCCTAGAAGTATGGGAATTGAATCAAGAGAAAAATTTAAGATTTTAGATATGGAATTTAAGAAAAAAGGTATGGTAATAAATCATATATTTGCATCTCCTGATGAGGGATTTGGATATATAATTTCTGATGAGGACTATGAAAAACTATCTCATAAAAAATTGCCAAAAGACATGATAAAAGAAATATCTATAATAAAAAATGAAGAAAAATTCTTAAAAAGCTTAGATACAGCTAAAACACAGAAAGACTTAGAAGTAACATTTTTAGCCGCAAATACTAAGGAATTTACAGAAACTCAGAAGATAAGTAGTTATATAAGAAACAACGGAAATTTAGAATTTGTAGCTGCAGAAGATTTTGATTATAAAAATTACACATTCTATAATTTAGTTGGATTTATTTCTCTATTTATGGCAATTGTGTTCATAATTTCAACAGGAGCTATTCTATACTTTAAGTATATGGTTGGAGCAGTTGAGGATAAGAAAAAATTCTCTATTCTTAGAAAGATTGGAGTAGGAGAGGATTTTGTTAAGAAATCTGTGATAAAGCAGACAGCTATATTCTTTATGATTCCGTATGTGTTTGGAATGGGAAGTGGAATTGTTGCAGGGCAGTCGATTCAGAAGGTATTTGCTTTGGAAAGTAGCTTGCCGATTTCAAATCCACCGACATTGATTGCAATTGCGGTGTTTACGATTGTGTATTTTGCTTATTATGTTTGTGCTGTTAGGAAGTATTTAGTAGAGATTAAGTAAAATCTTCTTTGGGGGGGATTTTGAACGCAGTTATTCCCCTTCCAGGCTTCGGCGACTCGATATAAATTTTTTAAAAATATAAAATAAAGTATAATAAAAGTAACATGGATGGGAAAGTATATATATGAAGATTATAATATTACACTCAACAATGGAGATGAGTATACATTGTTTGTTAGTTTTTGTGACAAGAATGACAATGAGCCAGAGAAAGTTGGTTTGATTCAGATTGAGTTAAGAACATTTTCCAGTGAAAAAACTCCAAAAGATTTTAGTGG
>URRU01000199.1 GCA_900550335.1 uncultured Clostridium sp.
TATTAAAATTTAAATTATTTAACAAAAAAACGATAATTAAAAATGATAATTAATATAATATCGATAGAAAAAACGTATAGACAAATAATAATAAAAAATATACTAAGATAAATGATAAATAGTTATTGATAATAAAATAACAATTGTATTTATTTAGAAACTCTATGTAAATAACATAATTTCAGTTGAATATGTTAAAAATTTCTTTATCATTGAAGAAAATAAAGTATAATGCTATAATATTTCTGAGTTATAATTAGAAAAAGAAAAATTTTTTTGTGAAATTGCAAAAAAAGCTAGATAAAAAAATAACAAGAAAGTGGTGTACGAACAAGATGAATGAAAATTTAGTAAGCAAAATAAAAGAGCTTAAAAAAGAGAGAAATGCTATAATACTTGCTCACTTTTATCAGCCGCCTGAGATACAGGCGATAGCAGATGAAGTTGGAGATTCTTATTATTTAAGTGAAATAGCTAGAGATTGTAAAGAAGAGGTTATAGTATTCTGTGGTGTAAAATTCATGGGAGAGAGTGCAAAAATACTTTCACCAGAAAAAACTGTACTTATGCCTGTTAAAAATGCTGGTTGCGTAATGGCAGATATGGCTAGCGAAAAGGCTGTTATAGAAATGAAAGAAAAATATCCTGAAGCATTAACAGTATGTTATATAAATTCAACAGCAGATGTTAAAGCTCATTGTGATGTATCTGTTACATCATCAAGTGCTTTAAAAATATTAGGAAATGTTGAAAATAAACAGATATTATTCTTACCAGATAGAAACTTAGGTGGATATATAGCAGAACACTTCCCAGAAAAAGAATTTATACTATGGGATGGATGTTGTACAATCCACGATAGAATAAAAGAAAGCGAAGTAACAGAATTAAAAGAAGCACATCCAGATGCTAAAGTATTAGTTCATCCAGAGTGTAGAAAAGAAATAAGAAGTATGGGAGATTTCGTTGGAAGTACTTCTGGAATAATAAAATATGCTACAGAAAGTGATTCTAAAGAATTTATAGTAGCTACAGAAGAAGGAATACTATACGAATTACAGAAAAAGAACCCTGATAAGAAATTCTATTTCCCAGGAGGAAATGGTGCAATACAGTGTGGTGACATGAAAAAAACTACATTAGAAAACTTATACAATACTTTATTAAATATGGAAAATGAAGTAATAGTAGAAGAAAATGTTAGAGTGAATGCATTAAATTCATTACTTAACATGCACAAATTATCAGAGGGATAAAAATCGAGGGATAAAAATGAAATTAGAAAAAGATGTTTTAATAGTGGGCAGTGGAGTAGCTGGGCTTTACTGTGCTCTTAATTTAGATCCAGAACTAAATGTAACAGTAATATCAAAATCAACTATGGATAATAATAATACATATCTTGCACAAGGGGGAATATCTACAGCTCTTGATGAAGCAGACATAAAACCATTTGTAGAAGATACTATGAAAGCTGGAAGATATGAAAATAGAGAAGAAGCGGTACAGGTTTTAGCTGAAGAATCTATAGAAAATATATCACAAATAGTTGAAGAATATGGTATGCCACTTGATATGGAAGATGGAAAGATAGATTATACAAGAGAAGGTGCTCATAGAGTAAATAGAATAGTTCACTGTAAAGATAATACAGGAGAAATAGTATTCAAAACTCTTTATAAAGCAGCTTTAACTAGAAACAATATAGAAATGATAGAAGATGCAACTCTTTTAGACATAATAACAGAAGATGGTAAATGTATAGGAGCTAGAGTTTTCAAAGACGGAGAAGAAGTTCATATATTTGCAAAAGACGTTGTTTTAGCTTGTGGCGGAATAGGTGGACTATTCAAAAACTCTACAAACCAGAGACATTTAACAGGAGATGGTATAGCCATAGCTCTTAAAAATGGAGTAGAGATAGAAAATCTAAACTACATACAGATACATCCAACAGCATTCTATGAAGAAAATTCAAATGGAAGAAGAATGCTTATATCTGAATCTTTAAGGGGAGAAGGTGCACTTCTAAAAAATAAAGATGGAGAAAGATTCGTAGAAGAATTACTTCCAAGAGATGTTGTATCTCATGCAATATTCGAACAGATGAAAAAAGATGGTACAGATTATGTATATCTAGATGCTAGACATCTTGGAGAAGAATATTTAAAAAATAGATTTACATTTATATATAATGGATGCTTAGAAAGAGGTACTAATATAGGTAAGGATTTAATAAAAGTATCTCCAGCACAGCACTACTTTATGGGTGGAATCCATGTAGATCTTAATTCAAAAACTACTATGGAACACCTTTATGCTGTAGGTGAAGTAAGCTGTACAGGAGTTCACGGAGCTAATAGATTAGCAAGTAACTCTTTACTTGAAGGATTAGTATTCTCTAAAAGAGCTGCAAATGATATAAATTCACATATAAAAGATACAGAACTTGTTACTAAAGAATTACCAAATCTTGAGTGTTCTGTAGATGAATTAATGAAAGAAAATAAAATGAAAGTTATTGATGAAATAGTTAAAATTAGCGAGGATTTCGATTATGAATTATTTGATTGTAGATAAGATGATAAGAGAAGCCCTTATAGAAGATATTCCAAATGAAGATATAAGTACTAATTCTGTAGTTGGTGAAGAATCAAAATCTACAGTAGACCTTATATGTAAAGCAGATGGAGTAATAGCAGGGCTTGGAGTATACAAAAGAGTATTTGACATACTTGGAGATGTTGAAATAGAATTCTTTGTAAAAGATGGAGAAAAGGTTCAGAACAAACAGTTATTAGCTAAACTTACAGGAAGTACTAGAAATCTTCTTATGGGAGAAAGAGTTGCACTTAACTACCTTCAGAGAATGAGTGGTATAGCAACTATGACTAATAAGTTTGTAGAAAAATTAGAAGGAAGCAATACAAAACTATTAGATAGTAGAAAAACTATTCCTAACCTTAGAATATTAGACAAGTATTCAGTTAAAATGGGTGGAGGAAACAACCACAGAATGAATCTATCTGATGCTGTAATGCTTAAAGATAACCATATAGGGGCTGCAGGTGGCGTTAAAGAAGCTATAGAAGCAGCTAGAAACTACGCATCTTTTGTTACTAAAATAGAGGTTGAAGTAGAAACTCTAGACATGGTTAAAGAAGCTGTAGAAGCTGGAGCAGATATAATAATGCTAGACAATATGGACCTTGAAACTGCTAAAAAAGCTTTAGAGATAATAGATCATAAAGCAATAGTAGAATTCTCTGGAAATGTTACGCTAGATAATATAGAAGAGATTGGAAAAATAGGTGTTGATGTTGTATCATCAGGAGCACTTACTCACTCAGTAAAAGCACTTGATATAAGCATGAAAAACTTAAGAAATAT
>URRU01000200.1 GCA_900550335.1 uncultured Clostridium sp.
TTTCTTCTATATATTTTCTACTTATATTTTTAGATTTTTCAAGAATTCCAGGTCCACCTTTTTCAAGAGCTTCAGTGTCCATCTCCTGTCTATCTAATATTTCTCCTAATTCATTGGCTAATCCGTATTTTATAGAAGTTCCGCCGATATCTATACAAACATATTTACTCATTTTGATTCCTCCGATTTATAAATCTTTAATATATTAACATATTATTTATTTTTCTTCAAGTTAAGTGCTTTCAATCAAAAAAGAGGCTAATTATAAAATAGCCTCCTTAATTATATTTCTATTAAACTATTTTATTATAACTTTGAAAATCGCTTTTTTTATTGAGCTTTTTTCTTCGCCAGCTTTTAGCGCTGTCATGTGTGCATCTTCAGGATAGCATACTAAAAAGTCTCCACTTCTAAGTACTACTTCTGAATTAACTGCATCTCCTTCTAATGGAAGAAAATCTCCTTCTTCCTGGAACTCTTTCTGTTCTAAGTTTTCTATGAAGTTAATAGCTATTCTTTCTTCTCCACTTAGCATTAGATGCACATCTATATATTTTCTATGAGCTTCCCAGAATCTTTCTTCTTTTACAGTTGTATCGTATCCAACTATATTTACAAAGAAATCATCTCCATCTATAACATGAGATCCTTTTTCAAAGTCTAAAAGATTGTTTTCTTTTGCGTATTCAAAGCATTTTTTTATATCTTCTGGTAAAACTGAATTTGTTTTATCATAGTTTATATTTCCAAAAATCATTTTATTTTCCTCCGTATAATTTTTTAGAGTAACCGCAATTGCGATTACTCTAAATTGTTAGATGATATAATTTAAATTATATAAACACTTTGGTTGGTTGCAATTTTATATAATTAATTTTTGCCGTAAAATACAGTTGTTTCTGCTTTTGCTTCTTTTCCACCTTTGTTAGTGAATTTACTTACTATTAATCCAACAACTACACATATAGCTATTGTTATTAAAGAGTATGCCCAGTAAGTAACTTCTGGAACAAAGTATTTTAAGTATACTACTACTATTGCTGATGCTATAAATCCTGCATAAGCACCTTTGCTATCTGCTTTTTTAGAGAATGCTCCAAGTATAAATACTCCAGCTAAAACTCCTAGAACAAGTCCCATAAAACTATTGAACCATTCATAAGCTGATTTTATATTTCCACTAGCAAGTACTATTGCTACTACTATTGAGAATATCCCAACACCTAGAGATACGTACTGTGCTATTTTTGTCTGTCTTTCCATTGGTATTTCTTTTTTAGATAATAATGCCTGTATATCTAAAACCCAACTTGTTGCAACTGAGTTTAATCCAGTTGATAAAGTTGACTGAGATGCTGCATATATTGCTGCTAAAAGTATTCCTGTTACACCTACTGGAAGCTCGTAAGCTATATATGATGCAAATATCTGGTCCTGCTGAACAGTCTGAGCTAGTTCTGGGTTCTGTCCGTAGAATACGAATAAACAAGTTCCTATTAAGTAGAATACTGTTGCTAATCCCATAGAAAGTACACCATTACCATAAGTCATTTTATTTAACTGTTTTATATCTGTTGTAGTTGTAAATCTCTGAACAACGTCCTGGCTTGATACATAAGATGATAATGTATTAAGACCAGCACCAAAGAATATTATAAATGCACTTGTGTGTAAGAAGTTTGGATCAAATAATTTTTCATCAGGTAATAAGAATTTATGACCTGTTGTAAGAGTACTCATTACTTCTCCAAATCCACCGTTTATCTGGCTTATCATGTATATTAACGCACCACTTACACCTATTATAAGAACCATTCCCTGTATGAAATCTGTCCATAAAACGGCTTTTAAACCACCAGTGTAAGAGTATATTATTGCTATTATACCCATTACTACTATAAGAACATTTACATTTATACCTGTTAATGTTGAAAGTACTACAGATGGAAGGTACATTATTATTGACATACGTCCTATCTGATATATTATGAACATTAGAGCACCTAATATTCTAAGACCTTTGCTTTCATATCTCATTTCAAGATACTGATAAGCTGTATCTATTTCTAATCTACTGTATAGAGGAAGGAAATATCTTATAGTTAAAGGTATTGCTATAAACATACCTAACTGAGCAAACCATAAAATCCAGCTTCCTGCATATGAGTTCCCTGCTAGTGAAAGGAATGATATTGGACTTAGTAAAGTCGCAAATATTGAAACTGATGTAACCCACCAAGGTATTGTCCCATCACCTTTAAAGAATTCTTTCCCCTTCATCTCTTTTTTCGAGAAGAAAAGTCCTGCAAATAAAACCGCTAGTAAATAAACTACTAAAACGATTAAATCAATCATAGTAAATCCTACCATTATTTATAATCCTCCGTTGACTTATATATATAATCTATCCCTGTTTGTTACTTATTCATTAAAAATATTTTTTGTGTATTTCTTTAGCTCTTGCTGCCATTTCTGGAGTTGTTTTTTTCATTGGTTCTCTACAAAGACCAGCGTGTACTCCTTCTTCTTCTAACATAGCTTTTATTGTGTGATATAATCCGTTATCTAATATATCTGTTATTAAATCATTTGTTACATGCTGTATTTCTCTAGCTTCTTCTATTTTTCCAGCCTGAGCAAGTTCAAATATCTGTCTAGCTCTAACACCATTTACATTGAAAGTAGAACCTATCGCTCCGTCTACTCCTAAAACTGTAGCTGGTAACATCATTTCGTCGAATCCAGCAAATATTAATTTATTAGGGAATGCTTTTCTCATTCTTTCTAATAAGTAGAAGTCTGCTGCAGTGAATTTAACACCTATTATTTTTTCATTTTCGAATAATTCAGCGAACTGATCTAAACTCATGTTTACACCTGTTAAGAATGGTATAGAGTATATTATTAATCTGTTATCTACTGAGTTTATTATTGTGTTGTAGTAGTGTTTTATTTCTTCAAAATCGAATTTATAGTAGAATGGTGTAACTGCACTTATTGCATCGTATCCTAAATCTGTTGTGAATTTTGCAAGTTCTACAGCTTCTTTTAAGTTTACTGATCCAACCTGAGCTATTAATTTTATTTCGTCTTTAGCTTCATCTTTAGCTATTTCAAATATTCTTTTCTTTTCATCAATTGAAAGCATGAAGTTTTCCCCTGTACTTCCACCAACATATAATCCATCAACTTTCATTTTATCTATATTGTGTCTTATTATTTCTCTTGTCCCCTGTTCGTTTACGTTTCCATTTTCATCAAAAGAAACTAATAATGCTGAATAAATACCTTTCATATCTGTTGTTTTCATTTTTCAATCCTCCAAAATTTTATAATTTATTTTATTTTTTTATTTACGCATCCTCTAA
>URRU01000201.1 GCA_900550335.1 uncultured Clostridium sp.
TAAATACATGTACTCATCTCCTCTCTTAATCTATTTTCTAAATCATATATTTTATTTCTAATAAAGTATTTACTTTTATTTTCTTTATGATAAATCCTATAATTTAAAAATATCTTTCTAAATTTATTTTATAAACCATATATTTCTAATAATTTTTTATTTATTTCATCAACAGAAACTTCTGCTATTAATCCATTTTCTCCATAGAATCTAAATTTATCTACTTCCATGTCCTCTTCTCTAACTTTTAAATTTATTTCCTTAGATTTTAGATAATTTACATTAGATTTTTTATTTCCTATACATTTAGATATATTTTTCTTATTTACACCTAAAGTTATATTTTTTTCATTATTAGATTCCGCAACATACATAATGTAGTCTCTTATCATTTCAGATTCTACAAGTTCTCTAAAAGCTGGATGATAAGGCCCATCTATAACATCTTTACCTAGCTGTATATCGTCAGTTGCCTGAAGTCCAACTCTTATTACATTTATATTGTTCATATAATATAAAACAAGTAGTTTTTTAACTATTCCTATACTTTCTTCTAGTGTAAAAGGTTTGTATGCTCCTGATTCAAGCCGTCTTTCAAGACCAGTTTCTTTTATTACTAATGTTGGGTAGATTCTTACACAGAATGGATTCATTTTTATAAATTCTCTAGCTGTAAATAAACATTTTTCCTCAGAGTCGCTAGGAAGACCTACCATCATCTGAAGTCCTAGATTTATTCCATGTTTTTTTATCATTTCAGCACTTTTGTAAACTACATCTGAGTTATGTCCTCTTATACTGTCTAAAAGAACTCTCTCATCTAATGACTGAACTCCAAGTTCTATTATTGTTGTTCCATAAGATTTTACCATTTCTAGTATTTCATCTGTTATACAGTCAGGTCTAGTAGACATTCTTATATCTTTTACTATACCTCTATCCTTATATTCCTTAGCAACTGATAAAAGGCTTCTCTGTATATCCATATCTATTGCAGTAAAGCTTCCACCAAAGAATGCTATTTCAACTTCAGCATCCTCATCTATTGTTGGAAGACATTCTTCTATTATATCTCTAACTATTTCTGGGGTAACTGTAGTACAAACCCCTGTTATCTTCTTCTGATTGCAGAATATACAATCATTAGGACATCCTTGATGTGGTACGAAAATAGGTATTATTCTTTTTTTCATCTGCATTCACCTATCTTTCATTATCTATTAAATTTGAAATAGCCGCCTTTGCCGCAGCCTGTTCTGCTTCTTTTTTGCTCTTACCTTTTCCTACACCTAGCTCTTTTTCATCCACACCAACCATCATTATAAATGTTTTATTGTGGTCTGGACCATCTTCATCTATTAATCTATACCATATATTGCTAGCTCCATTTTTCTGTATTTCTTCCTGAAGCTGAGTTTTATAATCTCTAAATATTTTTCCGTCTATTGAATCTTTTATTATATCAGAAAGGTTAGCTAATATAAATTTAGACGCATTTTCTATTCCACCATCTAAGTATATTGCTGCTATAACGGCTTCAAAAGCATCTGCAAGTATAGATTTTCTCTCTCTACCACCTGTAGCTTCCTCACCTCTACCTAAAAGTATGTAATCTCCTAAATTTATGTTCTTAGCTGCTTCACTAAGAGAGCCTTCACAAACTATATTCGCTCTTAATTTTGTAAGTTCCCCTTCTGGAACTCCTGTTTCCTTTTTAAATATATGATCACTTATAACTAATCCAAGGACTGAGTCCCCTAAAAATTCCATTCTTTCATTGTATTTAAATTTTTTATTTTCATTTGAATAAGAACTATGTGTTAAAGCTTCTAATATGCATTCTCTATTATTAAATTTATAACCTATCACTTCTTCAAATTTGTCTATATTTTCTTTTATTTCATTAAAAGTTCTCATTTTCATACTTTTGCCTCCAATTTTTATGATAAATTTCGATTTTATCAAATTTCTCCGTGCATTTCTATGATTAATTGTATCACAAAAAAATGCCTATGAAAAACCAATCTCATAGGCATTTTTTAATTTTACATAGATTTTTATTTTTCTATAAAGATCGATTTATTCTTCGTCTTCACCACAGCATCCTTCACATGAACAGCAGCCTTCTTCGCATTCATCATCGAAGTCTTCTGAAGATAATATAACTTCTTCACAATAAGGACAAACTATGTCTAAATCGTCGTCATAAAGTTCATCTTCGTCTATTTCTACTAATTCACCGCAATATGGGCATTCCATTTCAATGTAGCCGTAATCATCATCGTCTTCATCTTCGCAATCACAATCACATTCACATTCATAAAGATCTTCTATATCTTCTTCCATGTCTTCTAATTCTTCATATATATCGTCTATGTTTTCTTCTAATTCTTCCATATCTTCATACATATCTGCTAAATCTGAGTCCATGTCTTCTATATATTCACGAAGTTCTTCGTTTTCTTCCTGAAGTTCATTTATAGCATCTGCAAATTTGTCTAGAGTTTCTATCATTTTATTGATAACTTTTCCAGTACTTCCTTCTTTTGCTATTTCAAGTCCTTCTGCTAATCCTCTTAGGTATGCAACATTTTCTTTTACTTTCATGTCCTGCCCCTCGCTTTCAATGCTTTGTTTTAACATCGACTTTTGTCGGTGCTATACATTTTTAATTTGGTTTGAAATTTGATATTAGTTGTTTACTCTTGATAAATATTCACCAGTTCTAGTGTCTATTTTTATTTTGTCTCCTTCATTTATGAATAAAGGAACCTGAACAACTGCTCCAGTTTCAACTGTAGCTGATTTAGTTACGTTACTTGCTGTATTTCCTTTTATACCAGGTTCAGTTTCAGTTATTTCTAACTCAACAAAGTTTGGTCCTTCAACTTCGAATGGACTTCCCTGGAAGAATCTTATTGTAGCAACTTCATTTTCTTTCATGAATTTTATAGCATCTTCAACCCGTACGTAATCTAATGCTATCTGATCAAATGTTTCCTGATCCATGAAGTAGTATAATTCACCATCGTTGTATAGATACTGCATCTGTTTAGTTTCTATCTGAGCTTTAGGGAATTTATCACTTGGGTTGAAAGCTTCTTCTCTAGTTGCTCCTGTTATAAGATTTCTGTATTTTGTTCTAACGAAAGCAGCCCCTTTTCCAGGTTTAACGTGCTGGAAATCTACTACTAGACATGGCTGACCGTCTTTTTCAAAAGTTACACCTTTTCTAAATTCACTTGCTGTTACCATTTATATAACCTCCAATAAATATTACTTAACCTCTAAAGGCTATTTTTGTATTCTTATAATATTTCATAATCCTACTGATAACATAATATCATACATTGT
>URRU01000202.1 GCA_900550335.1 uncultured Clostridium sp.
ATAACGTCTATCCATATATACATACGGTATTCTCTCATTTTTATCGAATAACTCATATAAATTTATATTATAGCTTCCTAAAAATTCTTTTCCTTTAACTACTTTTGTCTTATATTTATAATCACTTAAATCAACATTTAAATCATATTTTTTATTTAATCCGTCTATTATATATTTAAATGCTTTATGCGCTCCTATAGAATTCCAATGATGATCTGTTTTAAAGTACATCTTTTCTATTTCTTCTGGAGAAAATTTATTTATAAAATAACTCCCTACATCAATTGTATTTATTGACTTCTGATTTAACATAGATAAGAATAATTTGCTGTTTTCCAATCCATAATTTTTATCAACATATCTTGGATATTTATGGGTTAAAGCATTTTCTTTTCTAGGCAGAGATATATAACAAAATTCCTTATTTCTATCTTTTGCCTTAATTGCAATGTTGTTTATATCTTCTACATTTTCCTTATAATCTTCATTTGTTGCTTTTGTGGTTGCAGGCACATCTAAAATATATCCATCATCGGTTATATATAAACCCTTAACCCTAGATTTATTGCTTTGCAATTGCATAACTGTATCTAATTTTATAAGCTTATCTCTTAAAACAAATTGATCAGTATAATATGTATCATATTCTTTTGTAAAAGTCTTGTCTTTTATATTTTCAATTGTTGGCCTCTGCCGTAAAGCTCTATTTTCAGCCTCACTAACTTTATTGTCTTTTACCACAAAGTTTATTATCCCTATTCCGAAAATAATACTTAAAAAAGGAATAATAAAATATAAAGCTCTTTTTTTATTCATTTTAATTATTCCTCCTAAAATCTAAAATATAAAAATGGATTATATGTAGAATTAACTAATTTAAATACTACATATAAGAATGTAATCATATATATCATGGAATTTGAAAAATAATAAAAACTATTTTCAAAAATACGTTCATTCTTTTGTTTTATTTTTTCTCTAATATAGCTATACGTAGGCATACAGAATATTATAGAAATAAGTATCACAAAAATATAATCATTTAAATATGATAACGCTAATCCATTATATAAAGTATCTGTTCCTAGGAAGAACATATTTTTAATAAATCCTATTGAATAAGTAAAGCTATCTGCTCTAAAGAATATCCACCCTATCATAGCAACTAATATTAAATATAAATGTCTTACAAATTTAGGTAATCTCTTTAGAATTTTATCAAGAAATGCTTTTTCTAGTCCGATTAATAAACCAAAATATAATCCCCATGCTATAAAAGTCCAACTAGCTCCATGCCAAAATCCAGTTAAAAACCAAACTATAAATAGATTTACATAAGTTCTAAGCGTTCCCTTACGACTTCCTCCTAAAGGTATATACACATAATCTCTAAACCATGAACCTAAAGATATATGCCATCTTCTCCAAAATTCTGCTGCTGATTGAGAAATATACGGATAATTAAAGTTTTCTAAGAAATCAAATCCAAACATTTTACCTAACCCTATAGCCATATCCGAATATCCACTAAAATCAAAGAAAATTTGAAGTGAATATGCTATTATTCCAAGCCATGAAGATAGAACAGTCAAGTTTGCTAACTCTGTTCCAAATACCAAATCAGCTAACATCCCTAAAGAATTAGATAACAATACTTTTTTACACAAACCTGTTATAAATCTTTTTACACCATCTCCAAATTTTTCTATACTATGCTCTCTACAGTCTATCTGATCGGCAACAGTTTGATACCTTACTATTGGACCTGCAACCAACTGTGGAAATAAACTTATATATAACGATAAGCTAAGAATATTTTTTTGAACTTTAGCATCTTTTCTATATACATCAATTACATAGCTCATAGCTTGAAATGTAAAAAATGATATTCCAAGAGGTAATGCTATCTTAGGTACAGGAATAGATAAATTAAATAGATTATTTATATTCTCTACTAAAAATCCACTGTACTTAAACACTCCCAACATAGTTATATTGAATACTATTGAAAAAACAAGAGATATTTTTCTCATTTTCTCTGTACGATTTTCTTCTACCAAAAGCCCACAAAAATAGTTTATAACTATCGATATTAACATTATAAGAACATATGTAGGCTCTCCCCAGGCATAGAAAAATAAACTTGCTAATAATAGCAGATAATTCTTGTATTTTTTACTCGATATATAATACAAAGTTAAAACAACCGGTAAAAATACAAATAAAAAAACTAAACTACTAAATACCATTTGTTCTTCTCCCTCTTTTAAATTTTTCCTCAAATATTTTATTCAAATTTCCCAACCTACATTATATACCATTTGAATAAAAAATAAAAGGTTGTATAGTTTTTTACTATTTTTTTCTTTTGGCATAAAATTTTATCCTATCAAAATTTCTTTAGAACCACGATATAACGAAACTTACTTTATAGTGGTTCTTTTTTATATTCTCAAATAACAATATAATAGTAATCGAGTAAAAAATAAAAATTTAAATTTTAGAAATTAATTTAGCTCATATAAATAGATTCAGTGTATCAAAAGGAGTGAATAACTTTGAAAAAGAAAATAGCAGTAATAATGGGCGGAATATCATCAGAAAGAGAAATATCATTAAAATCAGGAGCTGGTGTTTTAGGAAGTCTTGATAGAGAAAAATATGAACCAATAGAAGTTGTTATAGACAAAAAAACAGATATAATAACAAAAATACCAGACGATGTTGATTTTGCTTTCTTAGCACTTCATGGAAAATTTGGCGAAGATGGATGTGTTCAGTCTGTTCTTGAAACTAGAGACATACCATACTCTGGATGTGGACCTCTAAGCAGTGCAATGTGTATGGATAAAAATATATCTAAAAAAATATGCAAAGCTTCTGGAATACCAACGGCAGATTGGATAACAGTTAAATCTATAGAAGAAATAGATTATGATAGAATAGAAGAAATGGGTTACCCTGTATTTGTTAAACCAAATTCTGGTGGATCAAGTGTAGCTACTTTTATGATAAAAGAAAAAGCAGGAATAGAAGATGCTGTTAGACAGGGACTTGAAGTTGATACAGAAGTAATGATAGAACAGTATTTACCAGGAGAAGAATGTACTTCATTTATACTTGACGGTGAAGTATTCCCTACTGTATCAATAAAATCTGAACAGGAATTCTTTGATTTTGAAGCTAAATATTCTTCAGATAATGGAGCTGTTGAAGAAGTTGTTTATCTTGAAGAATCACTTCAGAATAAACTAAATGAATACTCAAAAATGTGCTGGGATGCATTTAACTGTAGAGCTTATGTTAGAGTTGACTTTATAATAAGCAACGGTGTTCC
>URRU01000203.1 GCA_900550335.1 uncultured Clostridium sp.
CATGACTGCCCTATATGCCCGTGATGAAGATTACGAACGACAAAAACAGACACACGGCTTAAAAGAGACTGAGTGGGCAATGACGAAAAAGCAGCGGCAACACCAAACCCGGAATCGGCATGAAGATGGGGGTATGCACTTGTAATTTAAATGTAAAATAAAAAAGCTATAAAATAAAATATTTATTTTATAGCTTTTTTTATATAATTACCAGACTCAAACCCTGAAATTTTCATTTTTTATGAAATTTATTACGTTTAAAATATTTTAATTTATTCTAATACGTAAAGGCGTTTTCAGTTCGCCTCTACAGTATAGCCTATCTAAAGACACAACCTTACTTTTTGCCAATATATTAAGTGCTCCATTTACATCTGCATTTATTATTTTTCCGTACTTTGTCTGATATAACCCTCTTTTTATTCTTTTTCCAGAAAACTCTACTTTTGTACTATTAATATTATCTAATTGTGGAATAAAATCTCTATCTAAAAAACTTGCCTTGGATGTATAGCTTTCCTCTTGTAGAATAAATTTTATACCATTTAATCTAGCTAAATACTTTATTTTTTTATATAATTTTCCAAATGGTATATTATAAAAATTTTGATTATTTATTTTACCTATATTGTTTTTCTTTTGAAAATTTAAATTATAACCACATACTATACAACCTATTTTATTATCTATACAATAATTTAATATTAATTTAGCAGCTTTTGATATATAATCATTTACTCTGTTATTTCTTTTTAATGTGTTCTTATTTTGTCTATTTGTCTTATTTATATAACCTTGATTAACTCTAATACTTTCTAATCTTGAATTTTCTTTATTGTACCATTGATTTATAGATTTCAATCTTTTACCATCAATAATAAAACTATCAGCATCAGAGGTAACACAAGTTGCTAAATTATTTATACCAAAATCTATAGCTAGTGCTTTATTTTTATCTAACTTCATTTGAGTTTCAACTACTTCATATATATACTGAATCTCAAAGAACCTAGCTTTAGCTTTTGGAACTATTCTTATTTCTTTTATAGATTTATTCTCTAATATTGCAGGAATTTTTATTTCTATATAGTTGTGATTTTCTCTAAATTTATATGAATATGGAATTTTTAGTTTATTGTTTTTTATTCTTATAAATCCTATTATTAATGTTGCAAAATCATCATTTTTTAAATACTTTGGCATACGTACACTTTCTTTGTACTCTCCTTTTTTAGATAGCTTTAATAATTCTAAAAAAGATTTAAAAGATCCATCTACTTCTTTTATTATTTGTTGTGCCATATTAGAATTTAAAAGTTTATAATTCTTACTATTTTTTAGTATTTTGTAGTTTTCATTGTAACTTAAAATTTTACCTTCTCTAAAATAAAATTGCCTTATATTATATAATGCTTCATTGGTTAAATTTTTTGCTATATGAGAAAGTTCTCTCAAAGTTAAATATTCATTTTTATTTAAATTTTTTACTTGTTGCTTTATAGTTAAATACAATTTCAACACCCCCTTTCCTTTTAATATAAGTATATCACAGTTTACTATAGCAAACATAAAATTACAAAAAATGAAAAAAGCGTGATTTCTCACGCTTTTTTCGTAATTCAAGTTTACCAGACTCAAACCCTGTATCTTGAAATTAAAAGACAATACATAATTGACTACATCCGATTTATCCCCACTGTACTACACTACTTTTCACTAAAATACAACTATATATTAGCAAAAAGTAATGCAGTAGAGAGTAGCCATATATTAATCTTTAATTTAAGATTTCGTTCACATAAGCTCGCTATTTCTTATGCAGTTCTTAGATTATATTAATCTTGAACTTCTTATGCTTTCACATAAGCACAGACTATATCTTCTTCTTCACCATTATGTGTTAAGAGCCACCCACTTCAGCTCGCTTGAGCTTACTCCCCTTAAGAGGGATAGTCGTTGAACTTTACTCTATTCAAGTCTTAGCTGCTGATCATCCATTACCGAATACTTAGGATTTAACCATATATCATCTAATTAATTTTTTCTGTTTTCACAACGTTCGCACTTATGCCTATTTCATCATTATGCTGTAGTTTAATTAGCTTTAGGACTTTCCAGCAATTCAAGTGGTATATTCGATAGATTAAATATCTATCTCAGACGTACAAATTTCTTTATACGCTTACTATTATCGAAGTCTTTTTCGATTTTAATAAAGTTAAAAAACTAAAAAAAGGAGTTGTTTCTATGAAAAAAACAACAGTATAATTATATTAACATAGTTTCTTCACGATTTCAATATCTTTAAGTTTTTCTCTTTAATTTTTTAATAGCAAAATGTTTTCCAAAGCAAAATAATTTTTATTTTTTAATAGATTTACTTTTATTTTTTAATGCTTTTTTTATTATACTATATAGAATTATAAAACTTTTGTAATTCAATCTGTTTTTTCATATTTTATTCTACAATAGACCATGCATCTTCATAGTATTGTTCTGCATCTTCATATCCTTCAAAATCATCTTGATGATCGTAATAGAATTCATCTGCATCTGAATATTCATATACATCATACTCAGTTTCATACTCTTCAAACAACTCTTCATCTGTTTTTATATTATTATATCCACCTTCATTATTTTCCTCATATAATTTTCCTGTATATATACCAACTGTAAATTCTTTTACAAGATTTTCATCATTACCACTATACAATACTTTTTTCTTCCAATTATTCCCTAAAAATTCTACTTCTTTTACCTCAGGTTCATACTCATATTCTTCCTGTCCTACTACTACTTTACATATTTCATTTTCTTTATCATCTTTCCACATATAATGTTTCTCATAAATATAAATATTTTTCCTATACTCTATATTTATTAACTCTGAATCATCTTGATAATCTAACATAGTCTTACTTATTAAGCTCTCTGGCATACCAATATAAGGTGCAATTTCAGATATATGTTCTCTTCCCCATTCTTCCATATATTTTCTAAGATTTTCTATCTCTTTAGCCAACTTTTCCTCATCTTTAATTTTTTTCTCTACTGCTTTTGCTTCTTTACTATCTAAAAATTCTTTTTTAAATTTACTAGCATCATTTTCAAATATCCAACATTTTTTTGTATCTAATTCTTTTGCAATATCATATGTTCTTTCATAATTTTTTTCCTTGTATGATTGCAACATATTAAAATAAGCTTCTATTTCGTAGCATTGCTCTTCTGTAACTCCAAAAATTTTGCTAACTTTATCAAAATCATTGAATAGTACTGCTAATTTTTTGTATTCTTCTGCTTTTACTAATTTT
>URRU01000204.1 GCA_900550335.1 uncultured Clostridium sp.
ATGATGCTACTATCGCCTCTAAAATTGCCATGTCTTTAATATTTCTATGAAGCCTAGCTCTATTTATATTCTTTAAGATTATGTGTGATACAAGTAATATAGCTAATGATAAGGCCACAGTAACGCAAAAGTTATCTAAAAATATAAATTTAATATAATCTATTCTAGACACTAATTTTATCCCAGATTGATCAAATCCTACATCTATTAATATGCCTATTATTAAGTCAAATAGTACTCCCCACAATATTCCCTGAACTGATATTGAGAACACTGCGTATTCTTTATTTACTATGAACTGAGAAAATCCCTGCCATATTATAAATGTAACTATTTCTCCTAATACTACTCCAATCACTCCACATTTTAATACTATAGATATTATTTCTTTGTTTAATGGTTTTATTAAGTCTTTTTTTACTGTTCCAAGAGCCAACATTACTCCTATTTCTTTTGTTTTATTTCTTAAAAATAGTGATGCTGCATATAGCGAAAATACAACGCATCCTATTATAGATACTGAAAGTATTAGGTATAATTGTTTTCTTGAGTCCCCACCTACAGGAAAAACTAGCTGAACAATTGGCATTTGAGCAATACTCATCATTGCTGTCATTAAAAGCACAGCAAATGTTATACAAAATTCAAACTGATTGTAATTACTTTTATTATAATTTCTAAGTTTTTTTAGTATATTACTCATTGTCATTTCCATCACCACCAAGTTCTTTTAATACACCTAATAATTCATCAAAGAATTCTTTTCTGTTTCCGCTATTTTTTAGCTCTGTAAATATTTTTCCGTCCTTCATAACTATAACTCTGTCACAGTAGCTTGCAGAAATTGTATCGTGAGTTACCATAAATATTGTAGCTCCTAGCTTTTTCTTAGCTTCTATGAATGATTTTATAACTGCTTCACTAGACTTACTGTCTAAGTTTCCTGTTGGCTCATCAGCTAAAATTACTAGTGGATCATTCATTAGTGATCTAGCAACCGCAACTCTCTGCTTCTGCCCTCCAGATATTTCAACAGGATATTTATCTTCAATTTCTTTAATTCCAAATATCTCTAACAGTTTATTGGCCTTATCTTCCATTTCTCTCCAATCGTCTTCTTTTATTATCTTAGGCATACATATATTTTCAAATACTGTTAATCCATCTAATAACATGAAATCCTGGAATACAAACCCTAATTTTTCATTTCTTACAATTGCTAATTCATCTTCTGTTAGTTTTTCCATATTTTCTCCGTTTAATATTACCTCTCCACTTTCATAAGGTATGAAGTTTGAGATACAGTTTAGAAGTGTTGTCTTTCCACTTCCTGAAGGTCCCATAACAGAGACAAATTCTCCTTTTTGTATGTTTACATCTACTCCCTGTAATACTGGATAATTCTTGTTCCCTACTTTGTATGATTTATAAAGATTTTTAACTTCTAGCATTTTTATTCCCCCTTTTTATTGCTGACTTTCGATAAACTATTTTTCTATACTTTTATAATAAATGTGGAAACTTACAACTAACTTTAAGTATTCTTACAAAAATGTAAGAAAAAGCTGTTGCAAATTTTTGCAACAGCTTTTTCTTAGTGTCCACTTGGTTTTTTATGAAGTTTATCTTTTTCTATTGTTAAGTCAGCGTGTAATAAGTCAAAGAATATTATACTAAGAGGTATTACTGCTGCCCAGATTGCTCTACCTGTAAAGAAGTTCACTAGTATTGTGGCAACTGTACCTCCAAGTACAAACATTAATATCATCGCAATGTGAGAATTCATTCTTTTTACATACTTCTGTTCGCCATGATTTCTTATTGCTTTTGTAAGCGCAACCCCAATCTGTCTAACATGGTTTGTGCAGAATGTTGTTGCCATTGGTATTTTGTAAGCCTGTCTAAATGTATTGTACTGCATTGAGCATAGGAAGTTTATCGAAATCTGAGCAATTTGGTATGGAGCACTATCTGGTACAAATCCAAGTATTATAACAACTATAATTTCTATTAATATTAACATTGTATCCCATCTTATGAAGTGGAATTTTTTTATTGAAAGTGCCCATGCTTCAGAAAGCATAGTTCCCGCAAGATATGCAGTAAGTGGTACTAAATAGTATGCTGCTTTCCCAAAGTTTTTGCTTCCTATAGCCATACCCATCATTACAAGGTTGGCCGTCTGTGCATTACAGAATATTCCTCCTCTTGCTGTGTATGTATACGCACCATAAAATCCACCTACAAACATTAGAACTGCAAAGATCCACCATTTTTCACACTCTAAAAATTCTTCCTGTTCTTCTTTTAAATCCGTCGCTATACGTACGGCATTTTTACATTCCAAAATATATAACCTCCCTTCGATTTATAGGAAATGATTCTAATTATAAGTCCTGTTATATTTATAATTTTATTCATTTAATATTGTATATAAATTTATAACAATATAGCCGACAAGATTTTTCTGCTGTCGGCTATTTACTAATATAAATCCAAGGATTATTATACTCTCATTTATTTTATTTTTCAAATTTTGTTAAATTATGCTTACTTTTAAATATTTAAATTGTGTTTTATACTTATTTCATATTTTTTTAATTTAATATTTATATTTATTTTGATATTTTATTTTTAATTTATCTTTTTTCCTATATTTACAACTCAATAGTTTCTAAATCATCAGGAATGACTAGATTTCCACTAAAGAATTCTTTTCCTTCATTATAGTACATATTTTTTCTATTTTTTATGTTTTTATCCTCAGTGTGATATAGAAGCAAGTTCTTTACTTCAAGTTCTGTTGCAAGCTCACAAGCATCTTTAACTGTTGAATGATGTTTTTCATAAGGTTTAAATCTATCTGCTTCTGAGTGTAGACAAAATGCTTCATGAAGTAGCCAATCACTGTTTTTCGCATATTTTTCTTCTTTTTCATTGTATGGTTCATCACCACAGCAAGTAAGTTTTTTGTTTTCATCATAAATCATACTAAATCCAAACTGTTTTGCTTTAGTTGAATGTATATCGAAAAATACAGTTTTGTTTCCTATTATTTCTCTTTCTTCCCCATCTTCAACAGGTATTATATGAACTCTTTCTCCTATAAAATCTGTTTCTTTTTTATTAAGAAGCATGTATGATATGCTATGTATTATCTCGCAAAGTTCATTATGTGCGTATATATTCACCTCTCCTACATACTCACCTTTTTTCATTGACCGGCAAATTTTTCTAATCATCCATATTACGCCGATAACATGGTCTACGTGCTTATGAGTAACAAATATTTCTTTGATATTTTTCCAGT
>URRU01000205.1 GCA_900550335.1 uncultured Clostridium sp.
CTTTCAATCGGGGGGATACTTTTTTTATGATAATTTGGAGGAATATAAAATGAATAAGACAGCAGTGATAACAGGGGCTTCAAGAGGAATAGGAAAGGCAACAGCAATAGAATTTGCAAGAAATGGGTATAATGTATTGGCAAACTACAATAATTCAGAAAAAGAAGCAATGGAACTTGAAAAAATGCTAACAGAAGAAGGGTGTAGTATAAAAATTTTTAAAGCAGATGTGTCTAAGAGTTCTGAGGCAGATGCTATGATAGAGTATTGTTTAAAAGAATTTGGAGGACTTGACGTACTTGTAAATAATGCAGGTATAAGTCAAGATAAGCTATTTACAGATATAACTGATGATGACTGGGAAAGAATGATGTCTGTCAATGTTACAAGTGTGTTTAACTGCTCAAGAAAGGCTCTTCAACATATGATATGGGAGAAGAGTGGAAGTATAATAAATATAACATCTATGTGGGGCGAAACAGGTGGTTCTTGTGAGGTACACTATTCAGCATCAAAAGCTGCGATAATAGGTATGACAAAGGCACTTGCAAAAGAGGTAGGACCTTCTAATATAAGAGTGAATGCAGTGTCTCCAGGTGTAATAATGACTGATATGTGTGCTTATTATGGAGAAGAAACACTTAATGAGCTAAAAGAAGAGACTCCTCTTATGAAATTAGGTAAACCAGAGGATATTGCTGAGACTGTATATTTTTTAGCAGAAAAAGGTAATTTTATAACTGGTCAAGTTGTAGGTGTAAATGGAGGAATGGTTATATAAAATTGTAAAATATTATAATTAAGTATAAAAAACGTTTTCTTATTTTAAATATATATGTTGATATTTAAAAATACTATTATAAAATTACTTGTAAAAGTATTCTAGTATTGTTATAATATAGTCAAATGGCAAATTTACAAGATGCTATTTTAGTAAATAGCAAAGATCACAAGTGAGGAGTGAATGCAATGAAAATAGTAGAAGGTTACATGCCTTTCAAAGAGTACAAAACATATTATCGTATAGTAGGGGAACCAAATCCAGAAAAAGCTCCTATAATATTACTTCATGGTGGACCAGGGTCTACACACAACTACTTTGAAGTGTTAGACAAAATGGCTGAAATGGACAATAGACAGATAATAATGTACGACCAGATAGGTTGTGGGGAATCATATGTAGATGGTAGACCTGACCTATGGACAAAAGAAGTTTGGATAGAAGAATTAATGTCTTTAAGAAAACACTTAGGACTTGATGAAGTTCATATACTTGGACAGTCTTGGGGTGGAATGCAGCTTCTTGAATATATATGCAACTACAAACCAGAAGGTGTTAAAAGTATAATACTTTCTAGTACACTACCAGCATCTTGGATGTGGGGACAGGAACGGCATAGAATGATAAAATTCCTTCCTGAAGAAATGCAGGAAGCAATAGACTACGCAACTTCAAACAATGATTATTCTTCTCCAGAATATCAGGCAGCTGAAGCTGAATACATGAGACGTCACGCTGCAGGTTCTTACGGTGAAGGAGATCCAGAATGTTTAACTAGACCAGTTAAAAAAGGTGGAGAATCATATGTAGTTGGTTGGGGACCAAATGAATTTACTCCTCTTGGAACATTAAAAACTTACGATGTTACAGAACAGTTAAAAGATATAAAAGAACCAGCATTAGTTATATCAGGAGGAAACGACTTATGTACTCCATATATAGCTAAATATATGTACGACAGAATACCTAATTCAAAATGGGAATTATTCAGAGATTGTCGTCACATGTGCTTCGTTGAAGACAACGAAAAATACATAAACCTATTAATAGATTGGTTAAATGCTAACGATTAATATATAAAGTTAATAAAAAGAAAAACTGGGCTACTGCAAAGAATTTTGTGGTAGCCATTTTTACTTAACACAAGTATTCGCTCTCCAGGCTTCAGCGCCCCACCTCTTTATGTAACACATTTAAATGATGTGGGGCGCTTGCAGAATTGTCGGTGCGAGCTACTTGTGTTTAAGTCTTAAAAAAGGCTACTTACAAAATTCTTGTGAGTAGCCAATTTTTTTCTTTTTAGTAAGTTATATGTTAATCGTTTGTGAGGGGGAAGGGTGTAAAAAGCCTTGGAGCAAAGAGTAGTTATGCTATTGTTCTTTTTTCATTTATTTTGTTGCAGATGTATACAAATACAAGTGGTAGTACTAGGCATAGTACAGGAGAGATGAAGTAGTCAAATAGTTCTCTTGAGTTTCCTAGTATTCCTGTATCTGCAAATTGTGTTAGGAGCCATTTTATTAGTAAGTGGTGTATCATTATGCTCCAAGTGTTGTTTCCTATAAAGTTGATTAGTTCTGGTAATCTTCTTTTGAATCTTAGTGCTAGTCTGCACAAGAATTCTGATAGGTACAGAACGTAGAGTATTCCCAATATAGAAGTGAATAAACTTATGAATGTGTGTCCGTTGAAGCTTACAGTTCTAAGTGAGAATGTGCAGTATCCAAATATCCGATAAAATACTGCTTTTGTAGCAACTATAGCGACAAAACCTTTAAATGTGTATTTTATATGTTCTTCTACAAATTCTTTAAAGAATAGACCTATCTGCATATATTGAAGTCCCCACGCGGTTCTTAGTATTGCATGGAACAAAGTTACATCCTGATTTTTTACAGGATAGGTATTTGCTAAATGTGCTGCAAATAACCCTATTATGCAAAGAAATATCGTAAACACACTTTCATCAAGTAATTTCTTTTCCTCTCCAGATTTGAATGATTTTACAAATAAAGAGAAGAATCTTCTTGTAAGTGGAAAGACAATCCGCACAGTGAATAAGAATGGAACAAACCATCCAGGACCATTAAAGTAGAACTGGAATCCTCCTAAAAATGGCTCTATAAAAATACTGTGTAGATTAAAGTGTATTTCTCTTTCTAAAATTCCAAGTCCAACCAAAACTAAAGTAAGGAAGAAGTAGAATAAATTTGCCTTATAGTATTTAGTTATGTTTTTGAATCTTTTTTTAACCAATGTTAGATAATCGCTTTCGTATATTCTTTTGTAAAAATATCCAGAAGCGAATATAAACAGAGGTATATGATAAGAGTATTCTGGGAAAAGTTCCCTGCTCGAAGTTATCGGTATTCCTATCAAATTAAATAAATTTTCATCTAAATGGCAGCTTACAACGACAATTATGCCGAGAGCTTTAAAAGCTGTCATCCTCAAATTTTTTTCTTTCATATTAGCTATTTCATTTAAAAATTTCGGA
>URRU01000206.1 GCA_900550335.1 uncultured Clostridium sp.
TTAAGAATATCTCAGATAGCGATGAGCAGAGAAGGAAGCTTAATGCCACTTGCATGGGCAGGTTTAATCTACTTAGTATTCATAGCAATTCTTACAAAAGTATTTGAAAAACTTGAAAAGAGATATTCTTACTATAATTAAGAGTTTTGATATTGAACTTACGGTTTAGAGCTTAATTTTCAACTAGGAGGAATAGAAATGATAGAGGTTATAAATTTAAAGAAAAAATTTAAAGATACAGAAGTTTTAAAAGATATTTCATTTGATGTAAAGGACGGAGAGATAGCTGTTGTAGTTGGAAAATCTGGAGCAGGTAAAACAACTCTTATGAGATGTATAAATGGATTAGAAGATTTTGATTCTGGAGAGCTTGTATTAAATGGAGAGTCTATTAAAAATAACAACGATATGAAGAAGGTAAGAGGAAAGATTGGAATGGTATTTCAAAACTTTAACCTATTCCCTCACATGACAGTTATAGAAAATATAATAGAAGCACCTGTAAATGTATTTGGAGAAAATAAAGAAGAAGCTTTGAAAAAGGCAAATGATCTTTTAAAAATGGTAGACTTAGCAGACAAAGGCGAGAATTATCCTTTCCAGTTGTCAGGTGGTCAGCAGCAGAGGGTTGCAATAGCTAGAGCTTGTGCATTAAAACCAGATGTAATATGCTTTGATGAACCTACTTCAGCACTAGATCCAGAGTCTATACAAAATGTAATAGATGTTATAAAAAAATTAAAAGAAAACGGAATGGCTATAATAATAGTTACTCATGATATTGGATTCTGTGATGTAATAGCTGATAAGATAATTAGATTAGAAGCGGGAATTATAAAAGAAGTAAAAAATAATAATAAATAAAATATAAAAAATAAGGGAGAGGTAGCGGTTGTTATTTCTCTCTTTTTTTGTCGGTTGAACGGCTTAAATTTAACATTTGAAGCTAAAAAGAATTGAATAAAATATTCATTTCCTATAAAATTAGATATGGACTATAAAAATAGACTATATAATGGGAGGACGTAATGGAAGGAATAAAAATATTTTCAGATAGTACTTGCGACTTACCTATAGAAGAGGTAAATAGAATGAATATAGGTATAATTCCTCTAACAATAAACTTTGGTGAGGAAGTATACAAAGAAGGTATAGATATAACTACAAAAGAAATATTAGAAATAGTGAAGAAGACAGGAGAACTACCTAAGACAGCATCTCCTTCTCCAGCAGAATTCTACGCAGCATTTGAGCCGTATGTAGAAAAAGGAGATACTATAATATACATAGGACTTTCTTCAAAATTATCTTCTACAGTTGCAAATGCTATGATAGCAAAGAATATGTTTGACAATAATGAAAACATACATATAATAGACTCTTTAAATTTATGTGGAGCAATAGGTGGATTAGTTAGAAACACTTATAATTTATTAGAAGAAGGAAATTCTGTTGAAGACACAATAGCTGAGATAGAAAAAGTTCTTCATCACTACAAATTATTCTTCACAATGGATAAGTTAGATTACCTTTATAAAGGTGGAAGATGTAGTGGAATGCAGTTTATATTAGGTAGTACTTTTGGAGTTAAACCTATAATAGAAATGACTACAGAAGGTCTTGATGTTTGGAAAAAGACTAGAGGTAAGAAAAAAGCAATAGAAATGATGCTTGAAGAAGCTGAAAGAGATAAAGATAGAATATACAATGATGAGATTCATGTAGCTGCTATAACAGGTAGTGAAAAGGAATTAGAAGGTATAAAAGAACAGCTTACAAAAAGAACAGGAATAACTAAATTCCATGAATACAGCGTTGGATGCACAATAGCTAGTCACTGTGGAGATGGGACAGTAGGATTTGGATATTTTTTAAAAGAAAATTAAACATAAAGGGCCTGAGTATAACTACTCTGTGCTCCAGGCTTCAACGCCCCACACCGTTTATATAACACATTTAGCGGTTGTGGGGCGTTTGCAGTATTGTCGCTATAGAGTAGTTATCTCTCATACCCCAGTTTGTTTACTTGATTTTAAAAAATATACAAATTAGACTGTATTCAAATAGGATACTTGAAAAATAAAAAAGACTGTTGCAATTTTGCAACAGTCTTTGTGTTTTTAATTAGTCATTTAAAGTGTATGCACTAGAGTATTTTTCTCTTAATTCAGCAACTTTTTCTTCGTAAGCTTTTAGCTGTTTTAACTGAGCTAATCTACCTAATATTTCGTCTTTTACTTCTTCGAATTTAGATACACCAGCTTCGTGACGTTCTTCAACTTTTATTAAGTGATATCCGAATGAAGTTTTAACTGGTTCTGATAATTCACCTTCGTTCATGCTGAATACTGCTTCTTCAAATTCAGGAACCATCTGTCCTTTTCCGAATAAACCAAGATCTCCACCCTGCATATTAGATGGGCAATCAGAGTAGTCCATAGCAGCCTGTTCAAATGTTTTTTCTCCAGCTTTTATTTCTTCAGCTATTTCTTTGGCTCTTTTTTCTGCTATATCGAATTCATCTTCGTGGTTAGCTTTTATAAGTATATGTCTAGCTTTAGCCATTTCGTCAACTTTGAATTCATCCTGATGTTCATCGTAGTAAGCTTTAGCTTCTTCTTCTGTTGGCATAGCAGCCATGAATAACTGATTTAAAGCATGCTGTTTTAACATGTTTACAGTAACCTGTTCCATTAAAGCTTTGAATTCTTCAGTTTCATCAACTTTGTTGTCTTTAGCTTCTAAGTAGAATAATTCCTGGTTTACAAGGTCATCTAATAATCTTTTTTTACCTTCTTCACTCTGGAACCGCATCTGCTGCTGTGGATGCATTGATTTTACAGCGTTATCTAAGTCTATGTTAGATATTTCTCTACCATTTATAGTGGCTAATACTTTTCTTTCCATGATAAACTTTCCTTCTTTCTTTAAATAAAATTTATTTCTATATCTAATGATAACAGAAAAAAATGATTTTGTCTAACTAATAAATAAAAATTGTTAGTAGAAGATAGTGAGTGCTAACAATAGTAAAAATGACATAATTCCTACAACACCTTCATCGTTCTTTTTCTTAAAAACTTCTCTATAAGAAAAGTATAAATAAACAGATATAGAGAATAGTTTAAAGTAGAAAAGAGGTATATTTTTAGGGAATAATACAAAACTAAATAGCGAAACGACAAAAGTTACAACGGTACTAGCTCTGTAGTAAAACATCATT
>URRU01000207.1 GCA_900550335.1 uncultured Clostridium sp.
ACTCCAAAGTCAGTATTATTATAAAGAACTTCTATATTTGGATTATCATCTAAATACTTAAATGTCTCACAATACCATTTTACAAGCTCCTCATCTCTCTTAACAGGAGTCGTATTATTTACAAATACGTTTATAGTTCCTCTTTCAAAGTAGTTTTCTACTATTTCGATGTCTCTTTTAATCATTTCCTTAGTCTGACCTTTCATACCAACAAGTAGACAAGGTGAGTTAAAATATTTTCTAACATCTTCATAAGTCTTGAAATTAGCACATTTGTTAAGGTATCCATTTCTAAATTCATTGTCAAATGTTTCAACACCTATTTTGAATTTTACCTCTACTCCTTTAAAGAATTCCTTCATTTCCTCTAGTCTGTTTTTATAGCACCAATGACTCTCAAACCAAAGAGTTTTTATATTTTTTTCTAATACTATCTCTCTTATTTTTTCTAGAGTTTTTTTAGGAATTTCAAAGCAGCTACCAGAGTTTATAACCTCTAATACCCCAAATTCTCCTGTTATATTTTCAAGAACTTCAAAGTTTGTTTCATTCATTTCTGCTTCATTCTGTGAGTTGTCATCTATATAATCACAGAAAAGACATTTTCCCCATACACAAGGAAATGCTTTAAGCAATACTATTTCTCTAGGATTTTTTTCAGTTATTTTACTGTATCTATCCATTATTTCTTCCTCCGTCTAGACTTCTCCTTATCTTTTTGAAAAGGAAGCCACAAATTTTTTAGGCATTGCATTTAGACCTAAGCTCACTAGCGCAACTGCTGTAAACTTGTCTGCATAGTCAGTAACTATCTGAACTAAGAATGCTGCCATTACTTTATTCATACCTATTCCACTTAGGAACTGTAATATATATGAAGATCCTGATGATGTTATACCGTCAAATAATACAACTGTTATTATTGCACTAACTATTGATGTAGGAATTGCGAATAATAGAACACCTAGAGGAGTTTTCATTCCTTTTAGAAGTCCTCTTTCTGCAACTATTCCTGCTAGTAAACCTGTTGATATCTGAACCGGAGCATAGTATAAAGAGTACACATCAAATGTTCCACTTATTAAACTTCCGCAAACCCCTGTCATTACAGCGTATTTAGGTCCAAGTAATATTGCAACCATTATTGTCCCTATTGAATCCATATATATAGGTAATCTAAGTGTTAATGCTATAAAAGCACCGATTATATTTAAAGCTATACCAAATGCCATAAGTGTAAGTGTTTTTGTATTAAATTCTTTTTTCTTTTCCATTATAAATTTCCTCCCATTGCTTCAATTAATTCCTCATTTCCAGGGAATATTCTGTTCATAAACATTTTCATAGTTTTTTCTGAGTCTACTTCAGTTAGTACTAAAGCATTTTTTTCTTTTTTATAGAAGTCGAATTCGTCTACTATTGTCATTCCAATAGCTTTTCCTACTTCCTCTACTTCAACAAAATACTCTTTTCCGCTACAAATACTCTTATCTATGAAATAAGCAATTGCAAGAGGATCGTTTATAACGCATCCTATGATTCCCTCCTGATTCCAGTGGAAATCTATATAAAATCTTGTTATTTCTTTTATAAATTTGTACATTTTTTCGTTGCCTAGTCTGCTCATAAGCTCTAGTCTATTTGGTGTTAATACAATTTCTCTTGTAACATCAAGACCTATCATCTGAACTTTTACTGGCATATTTTTGTAGACATAGTCTGCTGCATGTGGGTCAACCCAGTAGTTAAACTCTGCAACTGGTGAGCAATTTCCATTAGATTTGAAATTTCCTCCCATTGTAACAAATTCGTCTATGTTCGCAAAAGCTTCTTTGTCCACCTGTAGTGCTTTTGCTATATTTGTAAGTGGTGCAAGTGCTATTATTGACACATTTTCTTTGTTTTTAAGCGTGTCCACTATAAACTGTACTCCACCTTCTTTAGGCTCAACACCTTCTACATCTGAGTAGTTGTTTTCACCTAGTCCATCCTCTCCGTGAGTGTCCTGTGCTGTAACAAGCTCTCTCACTAGAGGTAATTCTTCACCAATGTATACTGGTATGTCTGTTCTTTCGCATATTTCCAGTACTTTGATTGCATTTTTTGCACCCATTTTTGCGGGTACATTTCCACTGCATACTGTTATTCCCAGAATTTCTAATTCTTCAGATTTTATCGCAAGCATTAGAGCTAATGCGTCGTCGATTCCTGGGTCGCAGTCGATTATTACTTTTCTTCTTTCCATTTTATATCCCTCCTTTTATTATTGCAAAGGAGAACTATACGACTTTTTTGCAACAAAAAAAGCCATATCAAAGGATACAACTTTATATACTGCCACTATATAAGATCCTTAGTTTTTTATACTTGGAGTTCTCGAACAAGTCCCAACATTCCTAATATTATTTTTCAGAAACGTTGGATTTTAAAGGTTTATACTACTTTAGTATATCAAATTTTTAGCAAATGTCAGAAGAATCCGCAGAAAAATTATATTATCCACATTTTATCCACAGATTTTTAATCATCATTTTTGCTACTTTTTATATTATATATGCTTTTTGCAATTCTTGCAAGTTGTTTCTATGCTAGCATTTCCAACATTATTTTTTAATCTTATTTATATTTTTTAAAATGTCAGAAGATGTCAGAAGAATGTCAGAAGGCTTTTTCTGACAATAAAAAATAGGCGGAGGTTTTACCCTCCGCCCATTCTTCTATAAATCTATCTTTCTATTTTCCCATTTCTTATAAGCATCCATATAAACTTCTGCCATAGAACCATTTAATGTTAATTCGTAATACATCCCATCTGGTAATGTAGTTGATAGCAATGCTTTACTATTCTGTAAAGTTTTGCTATACCAAACCACATACACATCATCTGTATCTATTTTTTTCTTATCTGTAGGATCTAAATGATTATTTGCATAATCTACTATTATATCCTTGCATAACTGTATAAATTCTTTAGTATCCATTTTTATTCTCCTTTTATAAATATTTTTCTATTGCATTTTTAGCTGTAGCATATCTATTTGTATCTGCTTCTAATCCACCTACTCTTATCAGCTCTTTTACTTCTATAGTAGATTTTATCTTTTCGTAAACAGAATCTTTTACCATCATACAATTGTGTTTTTCCGCAACTAATACTGCTATATTTGCATCTACATCACCTTTATACACTACTAATTT
>URRU01000208.1 GCA_900550335.1 uncultured Clostridium sp.
AAATGAGTATAGAAGAATTAATAAATTCATTTTCTCTTATAGAGAACTATCTAGTAAGAAGAAATATATGTTCATTACCTACCAATCAATTAAATAAAATTTTTTCTAATATGAATATGGAAATAGAACAAAAGATTAATAAGCTAAATATTTCATATTATAATGCACTAGAACAGGTTTTATTAAGTAAAACAGGTAAAAGTAGATTTCCTAATAATCATGATTTTCATGACAAGTTTACTACGTATGAGCTATACAATGCAAAAGGTTCATTTAAAAAATATTTTTTTGAAAGATTAGAAAATGAAAATATAAAAGAAAAAATAGCAGTAGAAGAACAAATAGAAGATGGGACTTTAACAATAGAGCATATTATGCCTCAGACACTTACAGATGAATGGAAGTATGAACTTGGAAATAATTGGGAAGTAATACATAATAGATATAAAGATACAATAGGAAACCTAACTTTAAGTGCCTATAATAGCGAATATAGCAATTTAACGTTTAAAGAAAAAAAAGAAATGAAAGACAAAGGATTTAATAGTAGTAGATTGTATTTAAATGAATCAGTGAGAAAATTTGAACAATGGAATGAAAAAACAATTCAAGGTAGAGCTGAAATCTTGTATAAAAAAGCTGAGAATATATGGTGGATTCCTAAAATATATTCAGAAAAAGAAGAGAGTAGATGGATTTACTGGGATGATGAGTTTGATTTTACTAATAAAAAAATAAAGAAGCTAAAATTTAAAGATGAAGAAATAGATGTTAAAAACATGACGGATGCATATAAATTTATAAATGATAAGTTAAATAATAGTGATGCTGTTACTTATAGAAATATAGCAAAAGTATCAGAAAATGAAAATGATTTTAGAAGCCCATATAAATTAAATAATTGTAATTTATATATAGAAACAAATTTATCATCTTTAGCTAAAGCAGAAAAAATATCGGAACTTGCTTCGGGATTTGATTTTAATTCAGAGGATTTAAAATTATGGGTGGATGAAAGTGAAACTAAATAAGCAAAATGAAAAGTAGTCTATTTTAGGCTACTTTTTATTTTAAGTAAAGTTAATGAGAAATAAATTTATGAACCTAATAATAATTGTGATAATATTAAATAAAAACAAAAAAATTCTAAAATCTTGTAACAAAACTCACCTACAAAACGACTAATCTAATGAAAGGAGGAATCCCGATGAAAGAGCTTATCCAAGAACTATTCAACCAATACTACAAAGACATCTACAAATACATATACAGCCTTTGTCGAGATACTTCCGTTTCAGAAGAAATAACCTCAGAAGTATTCGTCGAAGTGGTAAAATCAATAGCTACATTTAGAGGAGAATCGGACATAAAAACATGGATATTCTCAATTGCAAGACATAAATGGTATACATATTTAAGAAAAAAATCAAATCAAATAAAAACAGAAAGCTTACATGATTTATACGATTATAATTTTTTAGAAATTAATCAGAATACAACAGGAAATAAAAATAATTCATCAGGGAATATAAATGAAGAAATTTTTTATAAAGAATTAAAAAGAATTATATCAGAAATACTTGAATCAGAATCAGAGCTTAGCAGAAAAATATTCAGTATGAGAATAGATGGATATTCATACGTTGAAATTGCAGCAATATGCAATATTTCTGAAAGCTCAGCGAGAGTAGTGTTCTTTAGAACTAAAAACAAACTAAAGAAAATATTGGAGAAGGAGGGGTTTAAAAATGACTAAAATTACTTGTGATATTTGTATGGACTTAATGCCACTTGTTCGGGATGGTGTAGCAAGTGAGGATAGTGTAACAGCTGTGATGAATCATATTTCAGATTGTGAAGATTGTAAAAAAATATATGATGAAATGTATATAAATAACAAAAGTATTACAGAAAATAATAATACTCCTCAACAAATAAAATCTCAACAGCTAAACTCTCAGTCAATAAACATAGATAAAGCAGCTAAAAAGGTTGAAAAGAAAATAAACAAATATTTGGGTATGATAATTATGTTTGGTATTTTCTTTGGGCTTAGTTTGACAGCTAGTGAGGAAATGTTTTTAAATTCGTTCATTATGCCAATAATTGGAGCATTTGGATATTATTTATTTCGTTGGAAAGCTGCATATACAGTACCTTGTATCATTGTAATAAGCAATTTTATAATTAATGGAATAGGATTTTTAAGGGGAGTAGAGCCTTTAGATATTATGTCAGTGGTTATGTGGGGTTCTGTATACTCTTTATTTGCAATTATTGGAACTATAATTGCAGGACTACTACATTTTGGATTGAGAAAGGAGTAGGTGAATATGAGTAAAAAGTTTTGGAAAAGATTAGCGGTTGTTGTTGCTATACTGATGATTGTAGCACTTGCTGGATTTACAAATGCATTTATGGGAAATCCAGTTTCAAAGATGCTTGCTAAAAATACTGCCGAGGAAATATTAAAAACAAAGTATAAAAACAAGGATTATCAGATAGATGATGTTGTTTACAGTTTTAAAGATGGATATTATCATGCTAGAATAAGCTCACCAACTAGTATAGATAGTAAATTTAACTTGAGTATTAATATGTTTGGAAAACTAGAATATGATGATTATGCTAGTATAACTGATGGATACAATACTGCAGATAGGTTAAACAATGAATATAGAAAATTAACTGATCCTATTTTAGAAAAGATAATGCTTAAATATAAAGGCGATATATACTATGGAATGCTAGAAATACGCACAAAAAATAGTATAGATTATGAAAGTAAATATGATGATATACCAGAGTATGCTATGGTGCAAGAGAGTTTAGAGATAGATAAGCTTTATGATATTAGAGAATTAGGAAAATCAGCAGGTCATATAATTATTTATGTTGAAACTGACGATATTAGTCCTAAAAATGCAGCAAATATTTTAAAGTATGCTAGAGAGGAATTTGATGAGGCAGGTGCTCCTTTTAGAGCTATAGATTTGACTTTAAGACATAGCAAAACAGAAACAGGTAGTGTGCCTAAAGGTGAATTAAATATAATAAACTTTAATTACGATGATATTTATAAAGATGATTTAGTTGAAAAAGTTAAAAAAGCAGATAGGGAAGCTAAAGAGTATTATGCAAAATTAGATAAAGAAAAGCTAAAACAAGAAAAAGA
>URRU01000209.1 GCA_900550335.1 uncultured Clostridium sp.
ATATTTAGCCCACTGATTTCCACTTGCTCCACCTATTTTTAAACCTAAAGATACTAGTTCATCTTTTGTATATGTTGCATATACAGCCTTAGTTGTGTCGAAATGATAATTTTTTCCGTCTTTTTCTATAAATCCTTTAGAATATACTTCTACTTTATCATCTGCATCTAATTTATTGAATACTTTCTGCCAATCTGCCTGAGTAGAAGTAACATCTAATGCATTTCCATCTTTACCTTCTGCTATTTCTCCATTTACATATATTGCATATACAGAGTGTCCAGCATAACCCTCGTTTATTGTTTCATCAGCAAATACATTTTTTTCAACTAATGTTCTTAATTCATCCATTAATAACCCTAATTCATTTGCACTCACTTCTGATTTCTGTACTTCTGCTGCAAGAACTGGTGCTACACTACTTGCTAGCATTGCTCCTGCCATTACTACTGATAATCTTTTCTTATTCATTATCTTTTTACCTCCGTTTTCCTTTTTTATTCGTTACATCTCTTTTTTTCTCTATTCTCTTGCTCTTTCGACGCAATTCTTTATTCTTCCACAGTTTTATTGTACGGAGCGCGCGACCACCGCCCCAACCAAGCACAAACTTCCAAATATCAAAACAAAGAAATATTTCATCACAAAACTTATAAAAATTCATTTAAACTCATAAAAAATCATCTAAATACATAAAAACTTATAAAAACACAAATTAATACTCAAATTTGAAAAAATATTGCAAAAATCAACTATAAATATAGAAAAAAGTATAATAATAAGCTATACTAAAAGTAAGTTATAAAAAGGAGGGAAGTAAAATGCTTTTAGAATATAGATGTTCAAATTACAAATCTATAAAAGATGAAGTAGTATTTTCAATGTTAGCATCATCAGATACGGAACATTCAGAAAAACTAATAGATTTTAAAAAATTAAAAATAAATAAAGCTACAGCTATATATGGGGCTAATGGTTCTGGAAAAAGTTCATTGCTTGAATCATGCTTTTTCTTAACATCATTAGTATGTAGTCAACCAAACCAACCAGGGGATAAAATACAAGTAATTCCTCACGCACTTTCTGTTTTCAATATTCCTACTGAGTTCTTGATTCAATTTGAAAGAAATGGTATAAGATATGCTTATGGAATCTCTGTAACACAGGACAGAGTAGAAAAAGAATTTTTATATCATTTTAAAGTTGGAAGAAAAGCAAAAATATTTGATAGAGTAGGAGAAGAGTATTCTTTTGGAGCTAAATATAAATCTGATTTAAATAAGTCACTTTCTTTCCAGAAGGAAAATAGAGTATTTTTAAATACTGCAGCAAACTTTACTAATATAGATGATATAACTAATGCATTTTTATTTTTCAAAGAGGATTTAGTAGTAAATTCTCCTTCTTTTATGAATAATTGGAGAGAATATTCTTTCACTAAGATAAATCAAGATCCTGAATTTAAGAAAAAAGTGATTACAGCATTTAATAATTTGGGAATAGATGTTAAAGATATAAAAACAGAATCATTTAATATTCCTTTGTATGATGAATTAATTGAAAATATCCCATCTGATATTAAGGAAATTATAAAAAACTCTATGGGAGAAGATAAAGTTTTATACTTAAATAAAGTTTTATTCGATTATGGAATATTTAGTGTAGATATAGAAAAAGAATCTACAGGAATAAAAAGATTATTTGAAGTTTTATGTCCTCTTATAGATATAATAGAAAATGATAAGGTTTTATTGTGGGATGAAATTGAAATGGGATTACATAGTAGTATTTTAGATACACTTATAAAGATTTTTATAAATGAAAAAGATTCAAAAGCTCAGTTAATATTTACAACTCATGATATAAGTTTACTAAATTTAGATAATTTAAGAAGAGACCAGATTTGGTTTACTGAATTAGATAAAGAGGAAAGAAAAACTGATTTATATTCACTTTCAGACTTTAAAAATATAAGAAAAACAGACAATATAAGTAGAAATTATATTGAAGGAAGATATGGAGCAATTCCATTTATTAAAACTAATCTTCAATCTATTCAAGAGGAGGTTTAGATATTATGAATAATAGTCTGGACTTGATGAATAGGGATTCTAGAAATAAGGATAGAGTACAAAAAATACCAAAATCATTGGCTTTTAGTCATGAAGAAATTAAAATCCACTTTAGAGAAAATATAAAATATATAGAGGATTCATTAAAAGTTTTAGATAATAATAAACTTAACAAAGAAGATGAAGCAAATATATTGAGATCTCGGATAATGTTTTTAGATAGTGCAATTGATTTTTATATGCATGAAATAACTAAATATGGAATGAAGAAAATGTTTGATGGTCAGTGGAAGAGAAATGATAAATATCTAGACTTTAAAATAAATTTGGACACTCTACATACTATAAGTGAGTTGAATGAGAGAGAGTTTTTTAATGATGTTATTAATAAATCTATATCATCAGATACATTTATGGATTTTAATAGTATAAAGAAACAACTAAACATGATTGGTTTGGATATTAATGTTATTTCTAGAGCAGTATTTTATGAAAAAGGTGATAATGCTAGTCCTATAAATAAGTTGAAAGATTTTTTAAATAGTCTTTATTATAGAAGAAATAGGATAGCTCATCAATCAGATAGAGATCCTGCAACTGGTAGAAGGGGAAAGATTGATAAGGATTTTGTAAAAATAAACATTAATACTGTAATTGATATTATTTCTGCTATAGATGATGAAATAGTCAAGAAAGATATGTTTATTGAAGATGAAAAGCTGTAATTTTACAGAACATATGTTTTTTGAATTTGTTGAGGCAAAAATAGACTTACTAAGCAAGTCTATTTTTGTATCTTTTTTGTATTTTAAATATAACTTGTAAATTAGAGCTATTTAGAAATATATAAGAAAAAAGACGAGGAAAATTTCCTCGCCTTAAACTTTTATATATCAACTTGTAGTTAGTTTAAATTTAATTATTTTGCTAGACCAACTCTGTTAGCTATAGTTTTTAATACATCTCTAGCCACACCATGTCCTACCTGATATACGTATATTCCTGTTCTCTGAGCTTTCTTTTCTAGAGCATTTATCTGATTTGTATTTAATTTATTTGTTCCAAGTACTATTGGA
>URRU01000210.1 GCA_900550335.1 uncultured Clostridium sp.
TTTTTTCTATTATATATTCTATTAAAGTTATAATATCCTTGCTTCCTATTTCACCGATTATACCTAACTTTTGTAGTACAGTTTTTAATTTTGGAAGCCAAGTTTTTTCTGCAGGAACAGAAGTATCCTTGCTACCTAAACTATTGTTGAACAGATTCTGAACTTTTGCTACAGTTCTTTTAAGATTTAAAGAATCAGTTACCTTTTTTAGAACTGACTCAACTTCGATACTGTTAATAGGCTTTTGAATATAGAATTCAATACCGTTTTCATAAGCCTCAGAAATCATATCCTTTGAAGAAACTTGAGAAATCATTACAAATGTAAGTGAAGGGTTTATTTCAGAAGCTTTTTTTATAAATGTAATTCCGTCCATGTTAGGCATCAATAAATCTACAATCACGATATCAACGCTACTAACACTTAAATCCTCTATTGCATCGTCGGGATTTCCGTAAGAACCGACAACTTCACCAATTCCTCTTTCTTCTATAATTAACTTTAATATTTTTCTTATATTCCTATCATCATCAACTAAATAAAATTTCATTCTTTTAAATCACCTTCAATTCATTTTTTGGAATGTCTATCACAAAGGAAGTGTTTCCAGGTTCAGATGTAACACTTATATTTCCATTAAACTGATTTTCTACTATATCTTTAACTAAATTAAGCCCTAAACCTCTGTTTATTTCTCCAGTTTCAAAATTTATCTTTGTAGAAAAGCCTGGTTCAAATATTTCTAAAATATCTTCATAATCTATACCAGGTCCGTTATCTCTAATCAAAATAGAGTAATAATCTTTACAAGAAGAGTCATCCTGCTTAGATTTTAATTCTACTTTAAAATCTATTACAATCGTATCATCTGCAGCTGCTTCAATAGAGTTAGTAAATAAGTTTCTAAATATAGACATAAAGAAATACTCTTTATCTGTGTATAAATTTCTATCAAAACTATTATTAAAAATAACTGTTTTACCGTTTTCAGCGGCCTCATCAGATGCGGATGTTTCTAAAAGATTTACTATATCAGATATATACATACCGTTATTTTCAAGATTTAAATCCATAGCCTCGGAAATTCCTCTAAGTATTAGGATATATTCCTTCTTTATTTCGTGTATATCCTTAGCAACATTAAGAGCAGCCTTTGAAATTTCTTCATCTACGCCCTGTTTTTTCATATCATTAAATAATTTATAAGAAGAATTCATTGTTTCCTCGATTAAAGATGTATTCTTCTTCATCCAAATAACTTCGCCATTTAACTTTGATATAAGCAACATAAGTTTTTTATATCTGGTTGCGTGTTCCTCTCTCATAAAAGTAAGGTGATACTTTTTAAGGAAAGTAATTAATGCCCAAATTATAAAAGATCTAGATATTGCAACGGATATTATGCAAAGTTGAGTTTTAATTTCAAATGTATCTAGGCTAAATCTAAGCATAAGTTCTACTAGATTTGCTAAATAGTCCATTATTATAAACCAAATTATGTCGGAATCGTTTTCTAAAACTCCGCTTTTTTTTCTTGAATATATATAAATAAGAAATCCATAAGCGATGTAGAAAAACGACTCTGGAAGACAGTTTATTGCAGCTTGTTCTTGGAATCCCTGTTGAAGCCAGATTGCTCCAAATCTAGTTATAAAAACTCCTAATGATGAGAAGATACTTACCGATAAAATCGGAAAATCTTCAATTAAAAATAAGAACACAGGGAAGGTTATTATACCTATTGATATTTTGAAATTATTTAAAAATAAATTCATATTAAACTGTGCAGCTAATACTGTTATTAATCCAAAGAGAATTGTAGTTTCAAAAAAATTTTTCCTACTAAATGTTTTATATTTCATCTTTTTCCCTCATCTTTAATTATTCCAAAATATATTTTACCATGTAAACACTATTATTGAAAGTTTCTATAACGATAAAATTTAAAATATATTTTAACTATAATTATTATATATGGCATAAAAAAAGAATGAACATATAAAGCAATTAATATGGTAAGATAATATTGTGAGAAGGGAAGTGATTTAAGTATGAAAAATAATGTTGATAAAAATTATTTTAAAGATTTAAATAGAAAAGATTATATAGAAAAGGCATATGAAATAATAAGAAAAGAAGGTATAAAGGCTATTTCCATAAGAAGAATTGCTAGAGAAATGGGATGTAGCTCTACTTGTTTATATAGATATTTTAAAAATTTAGATGAGTTGCTTTTTTATGCACAGATGGGATTTTTAAATTGTTACCTAGAAGATTTAGAAAAATCTGAGAAAAAATGGAAAACTGTATGGGATCAGCACCTAGGTGTTTGGGAATGTTATACAAGAGCTGCATTTAGATACCCAGAAGCTTTTGATATGATATTTTTACATGAAAATAGTAAAAAATTAGATAAAGCGGTTGTAGAGTATTATAATATGTTTCCAGAGAATTTAAGTGGATTTAAGGATCATTTAAAGAAGATGCTTGAAACTCCTGGTTTTTATGATAGAGATTTTGAAATGTGTATGCAATGTGTAAATGAGGGGCAAATAAGCTTGGAAAATGCAAAAAAAATGAATCATATGGTATGTACTCTTTATATGGGATATTTAAAGGATATTTTAAATAATGGGATTGAAGAAACTCAGATAGAGAATAGAGTTAAAAATTTTGTTAGAGAAGTTAGAGATATAGCTAATTTTTATGCAGATAAATTTGAATATACAGGAGACTTTATTTAATAAATATTTTATGTTATTATGAAATTGGGTATAGAGCTGATTGGAGGAATAACAATGTTTGAAAAAGAAAAATGTATAATAGTAACTAATAATGATAGAGTTGCCGATAAATATAAGGATGTTATGAAGATAGAGTTGTTGGATTTATATGAGGATGTTCTTATTAAAGCTAGAGACTTAGTTTATGATAGACATAGACTTTTAACTCATCCACAAGCTGGCAGCTTAAAACCAAATCAGACTCCATATAGATCTATAATTGTATATCCAGCAGATAATAATAGTAATCTAGATGATGTTATGATGATAGAAAAAGCTATTGAGACATTTAATAAATTTAAAGAAATAAAAGAAACTCCAAA
>URRU01000211.1 GCA_900550335.1 uncultured Clostridium sp.
TATGATTATCTATGAGAAATATGTAAATTTTAAAAGGCTTGAAAGTAAGTAAAAGACTAAGATTGAATTGGTTTAATTGTATGAATTTTTTAGAAAAATTAAAAACTTAACATTTGAAAAAGAAAAATTTACTATTGACAGTGAAGTTTTTAGATGATAAAGTTTAATCATCAACTTAATATTTATCATTAAATGATAGAGGCGCGGTATTTATCAGTACATAATAGCATAAGCAGGGCAGCTGTTGTTATCGAAAGGAAATATCGCCGAAGTTCAGATTTTGCACCGAAGTCTGTTCTGGGGTATCGTAGAATATGCGGTACACTGTCACATCGAGTGGAGCGCTATCTTGGTTAAATAAAAGGACTTTCCTTTTTATATTGTAAATACAGCCATAAATGCTATATTCTTTGTGATATATCATTTGTGGTTTTTTTTATTGTTTAAAAAGGGGAGGATTTATAAATGAGAAATTCGAAAAAATTATTTAGAATCATGACGATGTGTCTCATGATTGTCATGATGATGTCAGTAACAGTATTTGCGGAAGGAGAAGCAACTGAGTATGTACCAAAATTATACTCTACAGCTTGGGCACTTGTTCCGCCAGTAGTTGCAATAACACTAGCACTTATAACAAAAGAAGTTTATAGTTCATTATTCGTAGGTATAGCAGTTGGTGGTATATTCTACGGAGGTGGAAATTTTGAAAGAACTATAACACATGTATTAAATGATGGACTTATAGGAGTTCTTTCTGATCCATACAATGTTGGGATATTAATATTCCTAGTTGTTTTAGGAGCTATGGTAAGTTTAATGAACAGAGCAGGAGGTTCTGCTGCATTTGGTAGATGGGCAGGACAGCATATAAAAACAAGAGTTGGTGCTCAGATAACTACTATAATATTAGGATGTTTAATATTCATAGATGACTACTTCAACTGTTTAACAGTAGGTAGTGTTATGAGACCTATAACAGATAAACACAATGTATCTAGAGCTAAATTAGCTTACTTAATAGATTCAACTGCCGCTCCAATATGTATAATCGCACCAATATCATCTTGGGCAGCTGCAGTAACTGGATTTGTTCCTGGTGAAGATGGTCTTTCAGTATTCGTTCAGGCGATACCATTTAACTTCTATGCATTATTTACAATATTAATGATGTTAGGTTTAGTTATTTTAAAAGTGGACTATGGCCCAATGAAATTACACGAAGATAATGCTAAAAAAGGTGACTTATTCACAACAGGAGCAAGACCATACGCTTACAATGAAGATGTAAAAGAAAATACAAAAGGTCATGTTTTAGATCTTCTTATACCAATATTCTCTCTTATAGTATTCTGTGTAATCGGTATGATATACACAGGAGGATTCTTCTCAGGAGAAAGTATAGTAACAGCATTCTCAAATGCAGATGCTTCAGTTGGTCTAGCACTAGGAAGTTTCTTTGCACTAGTTGTTACAATATTACTTTATGTACTTAGAAAAGCTCTTACATTTAAAGAATGTATGGATTGTATACCAGAAGGATTTAAATCAATGGTTCCAGCAATAATGATATTAACATTTGCTTGGGCTTTAAAAGCTATGACAGATAGTTTAGGAGCAGCTCCATTTGTTGAAGGAATAATGAAAGGTAATGCAGAAGCTCTAATGAACTTCTTACCAGCAGTTATATTCTTAGTTGGATGTTTCTTAGCATTTGCTACAGGTACATCTTGGGGAACATTTGGTATACTTATACCAATAGTTGTTGGTGTATTTGCTAATGACCATCAGATGATGATAATAGCTATATCAGCTTGTATGGCTGGGGCTGTATGTGGAGATCATTGTTCACCAATATCAGATACTACAATAATGGCATCTGCTGGATCTCAGAGTGACCATGTTAACCACGTTTCAACTCAGTTACCATATGCTATGACAGTAGCTGCAATATCTTGTATAACTTATGTAATAGCAGGATTTACAAAATCAGCAGCAATATCATTAGGATTTGGTTTAATAGCTGTTTTAGGAACGCTAGCATTTATAAGAAGCAGAGAAAAAGCAAACGGAACTTATATAGAATAAAACCACTAAATAGATATACGATTGAATTCAGATAAATTAAAGTTGATGAGAGTTTGATTGTTAATTTAAAAAGCTTGTTAGAATTTTTTAATTGATTTATTGATTAAGAAATTATATAATAAATGATTCACTAACCAAAAAGAACCGATAGAACTGGGAACTCTATCGGTTCTTTTTATGTATATAGTGTATATTTTTAAAAATATTTACTTTGCTCCAAATATCAAACTATCTCTACAGGCTTCAGCGACGGTTTAACCTCCGCTTGCAGATTGTAGAGATTAGTTTGATATTTTTAAGCAAAGTAAATATTATTTAAAAATCCTATATATATAAATAAGAACCTTCAATCGTTTTGAAGAGATATGTCAAATATAAATATTTTCGTTTGAAATGAGTAATTGTATTTTTATTGGGAATATATATATTAAAAAGGAGAGATTTTTATGATAAGAATAGAATATCAAGTAGATAAGAATAGAGCAATTGCTTTAGATACAGATAAAGAAGATAAGAGAGTAGGAAAGATAAAATACGTTGAACAAGAGGGAAATTGGGTAGTAAATAGTACTTTTGTTCGTCCAGACTATACAGGTCAAGGGATAGCAGGTCTTTTATTGGAAGAAATAGTTAAGCAAGCTAGAGAAAAAGGTGTTAAAATAGTACCTGAGTGCTCTTATGTTGAACATGCTTTTGAAAAAAAGGAAGAATATGCTGATGTTTGGGCAAAATAAGTATTTGAAAGGTAAAATATTATAGATGAAATTGAAAGAATTTGATAGACAAAAGACTGAGAAATTAAAGGGAAATTTGAAAGCTGTTGTGTTTGATATGGACGGACTTATGTTTAATACAGAGTGGCTTATAAAGTATTGTTGGGATATTACAGGAAGAGAAATGGGATATGAAAACTTTGGAGATAATATATACAATACTTTAGGTATGAACTACAACAGAAGAAGAGAGTATTTTTTA
>URRU01000212.1 GCA_900550335.1 uncultured Clostridium sp.
CATTTTTAGATATTAAATATCAAAAATCAATAATGAAATTAATAAAACATCTAAATAATATTAATAAAATATCTAAATCAAATATTTTATCCATATCACATATTTACTAATAAACAGCAACATGTCCGTCGCATCTTTTTTCTGTTCCGCAAATATATCCACCTTTTTCATTTTTTAGGATAATCTGCCCTCTACCCATATTTATTTTATTAGATACAACCTTAACATCATGACCTTTTTCTTTTAGCCCCTCTGCTATTCCTGTTTTCATATCATCCTCAACTTCAATTTTCATTCCGTCAATCCACTGCCATCTCGGTGCATCAAGTGCTTCTTGAGGATTCATTGCAAAATCAATTAAATTTGTAACTGCTTGGAACTGACCTTGAGGCTGCATAAATGCTCCCATTACGCCAAACGCTCCAACAGCTTCACCATTTTGTTTAATAAATCCCGGAATAATTGTATGATAAGGCTTTTTAAATGGCTCAACTATATTATCGTGATTTTCATCTAAGCTAAAGTTATTTCCTCTATTGTGAAGTGCTATTCCTGTCCCTGGAATTACAACTCCTGAGCCAAAGTTCATATAATTACTCTGTATGTGAGATACCATATTTCCATCTTTATCTGCAGTACACATATACACTGTCCCACCACAGAATGGTTCTCCAGCTTCTGGGTATAACGCCTTTTCTCCTATTAATTCACTTCTCTTCTTTGCGTATTCTTGATTTAACATTGCCTCTACAGAAACAGTCATTTTCTTAGGGTCTGTTACATATTTCTTAGAGTCTGCAAATGCCAATTTCATACACTCAATCATTTTGTGTATATTATCCACAGTTTCTTTTTCTTCATCTAATTTTAATTCTTTTAGTATATTTAATGCAATTAACACAGTTATTCCATGCCCATTCGGAGGAATTTCGCATATATCATATCCCTTGTAGTTTGTGCTTATAGGCTCAACCCACTGAGGATAGTATTTTTCTAGGTCTGATTTTCTTATCATTCCACCAAATTTTCTACTATGTTTATCTATTAATTCAGCAATTCGACCTCTATAGAAACTCTCTGCACCAGTATTTGCAATTTCTTCAAGAGTTTTTGCCTGCTCTTCACATTTAAAAATATCTCCTGCTTGTGGAGCTTTTCCATCTATTGTAAATGTATTAAACCAATCTTTTAAAAGCTCTTTGTCTACAAGCTCTGATTTTATACCATTTTTTTTATTTGTCTTTCTTTCTAATTCTTCTTTTGAAAGATTGTCTAACATCTTTAAATCATTTGAATAATCTTCAAAAGACTCTTCCCAAAGTTTTGCAACATTAGGGTACACTATGTACCCATTTCTTGCATAATCTATTGCAGGTTTTAAACATTCATATAATGATAACTTTCCAAATTTTTTATTTAACTCTGCCCATGCTGCTGGAATTCCTGGAACTGTTACAGCACCAAACCCATGTCTTGGCATTTTTTCAAGTCCTTCATAAGCCTCTTTTGTCATAAGCTCTGGTGCAAATCCACTAGAATTTAACCCATATAGTTTCTTTTCAGATTCTATCCAAACCAATGAATATGCATCTCCTCCAATTCCATTGCTTGTTGGCTCAGTAACTGCAAGTGCTGCAGCAGTTGCAACAGCAGCATCTACAGCATTTCCACCTTTTCTTAATATATCTAATCCTGCCTGAGCTGCCTGTGGATTTGAAGTGGCTACTGCTCCACTTCTTGCATACATAACATTTCTTTCTGATTTGTATCTATTTGACAAAACATTAAAATTCATACTCTATCCCTCACTTCTCAATTTTATTTTCTTACATTTATAATTGTACTTCTTCATTTTTATAACTTTACTTTTTATTAATTATCTGTGTATTTTATAATACTCACATCCAAAAATGCTTTTCCTATTACATTTTACCACTGCTTCTGGTAAATTTTCTAGACTATTATAAATCGCCGCAGAAATAGATGCGTTCTCTTTTTTCCCATCTATCACCACATCAGCATAATAACGTCTAAGTCCCTTTGCTGATCTACTAGTGTCTTTTTCAAGTGCTATTACAGTTTCATGATTTTCTGGTGTAAATGTAAGTGCGTTGTTTAAATGGTCAGTAGTACAAACTATTATCAAAAGTATTGCCATGGCAACAGTAAACATTTTACTAGTCTTTTCTCTTATTCTACGTTTTTTGAGCATTATCATATAAATTGCAAACAGTATTAAGAAGTAAATCAATCCAAATTTAATTTCATCATGATTTACATAATTTAATTTAGGTAAATTATATAGCATCAACAAAGCTATAATTGCAGATGCATAAGGTATTTCATAGTGAAATTCTCTTCCGTCCTTTGTCTTAGTTGGAACTTCAACAACCATTTTAGGATATAGATATATATAAAGTCCCCAAATTAAAAGAAGTTCTACAGACCAAACAATACTTCTTATACGAGTTCCTAAAAATAAAGCCAATATTGAAATAACCCACATTGCTATATTTAGCTTTCTTATCATCTCTTTTTCTTTATTTCTCTGTGCTAATCTATCTTTCCTCTTTATGTGTTTTATTTCATCTTCTCTGTTTTTCTCAATTTTATTTCTTGTATTCAAAATTAAATTATCTATCCTTCCATTTTCTTTCTCTCTTATTTCAACTCCATTTCCCTTAAAAGCAATTATTGCTTCTTCAATTCCTTCGTATCCATTATTAAATGAAGCTATTTTCTTTCCTTCTTTAGAGAAAATCGTATAATTTTCGTCGTTTATTTTATCTAACTGTACAAAACCTATCTCATTGTATAGATAAATTTTCTTTCTAGCAAATGTTGGAATATACTCCACTCCCTCATTAGTTAAAATTATTTTTCTTCTATAATATTTTATTATTCCGTAAATGAGCACTGCTGCAACCATAATCTCCATAATTGTACATACCACTAACATGACTCCATCATTTTTTGACATAGCTAAATTATAAGTAATTACAGAAAATATACCGTTAAAAACAAGCCCTACAAAGTATATATATAAATTTATTTGTTT
>URRU01000213.1 GCA_900550335.1 uncultured Clostridium sp.
TCATAGGCCCCACCATTATAATATATAAAGATTTTTTTCTTTTTCTCTTCTATGTACATAACTCTCTCTGAAATTTCAACAACACCTTGATTTACATTTTCAAATTGAGAAAAATTAATTCTATCTATTTCTATAAATTCATCGCACAAAGTTAATCCTCTATCTTTATAATAAAATTTTAAATTATTAGAATTTCTAAGCTCTCTTTTTATAGTTGTAGCCATTTCATCAAACTGCTCTCTCAACTCTATCCTAGAATCTGTTTGCTTTATCAAATTCATAGATTCGCTCAACATAATAGAAACAGTACTCATGACTACTAAAGATATACTGATAGCTACAAATACTTCAACCATAAGATAACCACATTTCCTAGAAAGTTTTCTACTTGGCACTCGAGTATATTCCCTCCTTAAATAAAACCCTTCCAGATATAGGAGTTATTGTTATGCTATAAACTTTCTTTTTATAGTTTATCTCTACTGTTCCAGCTTTATAAGGCTTCCCATCTGTGTGGAAGTGTATTCTATCTATAAGCGTTTCCATTCTAATATTTTCTGGCATCTCAACTTTTTTGAGTAGGTTTGTCCTACAAGCTATATAATAAGCACTTTTTTTCTCGCTATTTGTAACTCTTATATCTTCATTTACTCCTGCTAAATTTCTTCTTTTGATATACCTTATTTCTGAGCAAAGCTTTCTCCGTTCCCATTCAGCTTTAGCATATCCAACATCTACCTTAGGAATAACTAGGCCAACCAATAAAACCATCAAACACATTCCTACAACAAGCTCGGCCATGCTCACATTCCTTCTCTTTTCATCGAAAACACCTCTAATAAATCTCTACTCTTTTTAATATTTATTCTTTTTCAACTCTAAATATTAACGCATCTCTAGCATTATATCTCTCAGGAATATCTTCTTCAGGATCTATTTCTTGATTTGTATCATTTCCATTCTCACTATCAGGATTATTTGAATCTGGGTTATTTAAATCTGGCTTTTCAATATTTTCTCCTGGTGCTTCTATATTTCCACCAGGATTTTCTGGTATATTGGGATTTTCTTGATTATTAGGTTTATTATTTTCATCTTTTATAGGTTTTTCTTTAAATAAATTCTTTAAAGTTACACATAAATCTATTTCTCGCTTAAATTCGCCTTCTTTTACCGTAATATACACCCAAAATTTATAAACCCCTAGTCCATCCTGAGCTATATCATCTTTATAAACATCTATTTTTACATTTTCTATATTTACATCTGTTATATTCTCTATTTCAGATACATATTGCTTTCTATAAGAATAACTTTCAATTTTTCTCTTAAAATCTCTTCTATCTACGCTAGAATCATACAATCTCTGAGTGGCCTCTACTATTTTTTCTTCTGTTATTATAGCTGCTCCCTCAGCTCTTCTCAAAAGATTTTCTGACTTTATATCTGTATTTTCACTTTCTATATAATCTACAATCCTTTCTTGAAGTGCTGCACAGGATATAGTCATTAATGTAAGAACCATTATTGCAGAAATAGAAACACTTCCTGCCTTTTTCATTTTTAAAACTTTACTCCAAAGATTGAACAAGTATATCATCCTCTTTCCATCGTTCATATCCCTGCAGAGTAATTTTCTTATCATCTCGAATAGCTTCTACTGTAACGACATACACCCCTCTATTTATATCCACAGGCTCTACTTTTTTACTTATAATTACATCATCAGTTTTATACGTATTTTTAATTGATAAGCTTCCTTTTTTTACATTATCTAATTCTTTATTTAACTCAACCTCTGATGTATAAATTAACTCTTTGTAATTTCTATTCTGCTCCAAAATAGCATTTGTATTATTATTAAATGTAGAAAATAAATACATAGATAAAAACAATATAGATACCGCTATAATAGAATCTGTTATTATAAAGCCACTTTTTTTACTTTCTTTTCTTTTTATAGAAATAAATACTTTTTCTAGTAACCCATTTTTATCACCCTTTATAAATTAAATTATTTCAGATTGGAACATTTCTTTCAGAATTTCTGCATCTTTTGAGTCTACCTTTTTCCCAGTCCATATTTCAAAAGCTTCTATACCTTGATTTATAAGCATATCAATTCCATGAATAACTCTTAAATTATTTTTTTCTGCCCATTTTATTAAATTAGTTCTATGAGGTTTATAAACTATATCGTAAACTACTATATCACTCGAAACCTTTATATATTCATCTACAGGGCATTTATCGCTCTCCATTCCTATTGGAGTTGTATTTATCAAGAAATCGTACTCTTCTAAATCCTCTTTAGATACAGCCATACTAGAATATACAACTTCTGTACCAAATACATTGCCTACTCTTTTAGCTATTTTTTCTGCATTTTCAATACTTCTATTTCTTATATCAATTTTTTTTATTCCATTAGATGCCATTTCTATAGCTATACTTCTGCAAGCACCTCCACATCCCAATATAATAGCACTCTTACCTTCTAGAGGAATATTTCTGTCTGTAATAGCCTTTACAAATCCTCTTCCGTCTGTATTGTATCCTTTTAAAACTCCACCTTCATTTTTTACAGTATTAACAGCTCCTATCAACTCTGCATTTCTATCTATTTCATCTAGTTCTGCCATTACATCTGTCTTGTAAGGAATAGTTACATTAAAACCAACTGTATTTAAAAGTCTCATAGCTTCAATAGATTTGTATATTTTTCTAGGCTCTATATCAAAACATAGATACGCTCCATTTACACCATACTTTTCAAATAAATAACTATGCATATTAGGTGAAAAACTATTGCTAACTGGATGACCTAAAAGCGCAAAGATTCTTGTTTCTGAATTTGTTCCCATAAAATTTCTCCTTTCATTGTATATAATCTTCAAATTTTCATTATTATATTCATTTTATCTAATATTTTTTACAATATTTTTTAAATATTTTATTTTAATTTCGTGCAATATTTTTTATAATATTTTCTAATTTAATCCAAGATTATTTTTATTTCAATACATA
>URRU01000214.1 GCA_900550335.1 uncultured Clostridium sp.
AAAATAAAAATTAAAAAAATAAAAATTAAATGAGAATCAATAGATATATAGATTAAATTAAGTGAGAAAAAGTATTTCTTCTTTAATTAATAATAAAAAAGTAATGATTAAAGAACAATAAAAAAATCAGAAAATTGTCTAATTTCTTGACAAATGAAAAATTAAAGTTTATTATATCAAGAAATCAAAAAGATACAAACGTGCAACAATTAGGAGGAGTATAAATTATGGGATTAAAGTTACCAAAAGATTATAAAGATAAATTAGATATAATGGAAACGCAGATAGCAATAAAAAAATTAAAAGACTATTTTGAGTTAAGATTAAGCAGAGAGCTTAACTTATCCAGAGTATCGTCACCACTTTTTGTTTTACCAGAAACGGGAATGAATGATAACTTAAACGGTGTAGAAAAGGCTGTTAATTTTAACGTACCTTGTTTAAATAATAAAAATGCAGAGATAGTTCAGTCTCTTGCAAAATGGAAAAGAATGGCATTAAAAAGATATGGATTCTCAGCAGGTTCCGGATTATACACCGACATGAATGCTATAAGAAAAGATGAAGAACTTGATAATTTACACTCCTTATACGTAGACCAGTGGGACTGGGAATTAGTTATAAATAAAGAGGATAGAAGTATAGAAACACTTAAAGATACAGTAGAAAAGCTTTATAGAGTATTTAAAGATACAGAAGTATTCGTGTGTTCTTTATACCCTCACATACCAGAAATACTTCCAGAAGAGATAACATTCATAACATCTCAGGAGCTTTTAGACAAATATCCTGGATTAGATGCAAAAGGAAGAGAAAATGAGGCTGTAAAGGAACATGGAGCTGTGTTTATAATGCAGATTGGAAAAGTTCTTTCAAATGGAGAAAAACACGATGGAAGAAGTCCTGACTATGATGATTGGGAATTAAATGGAGATATTCTATTCTACAACCCTATCTTAGAAGAGGCTATAGAATTATCATCTATGGGTATTAGGGTTGATGAAGAGAGTTTAGACAGACAGCTTAGATTAGCTGGATGCGACGATAGAAGAGAGCTTGATTATCATAAAATGCTTTTAAACGGGGAATTACCATACACAGTAGGTGGTGGTATAGGTCAGTCTAGAATCTGTATGTACTATTTAAGAAAAGCACATATAGGTGAAGTGCAGGTTGGAATATGGCCTGAAGATCAAATCAACGACTGTGAAAAAGCAGGAATAAAATTATTATAAATACAATCAAAAATCGAATTACTTAAATACGAAATTAAACCGAGCTGTATTGTTTCAGGAAGTGAAACTATATTTAAGCTCGGTATTTTTATTTTTTAAAATTTATTTTAATTAGATTATAATTCAGAAATGAATTTTAATAAAATACCAAAGCTAAAAAACTAAAAAAAATTAAAGGCACAGGAGGACAAAGCAATGGCAGAGGAAAACAAAAAGAAAAAATTAGGTCTAGTCCCTAAACTGATTATAGGGATTATAGTAGGTATCGTAATAGGGTCTTATTGCCCAGCACCAGTAATACAGGTGTTAGTAACAATAAGTGGATTATTCTCAGCATTCTTATCATTTATAATACCATTTATAATAATCGGATTTGTAACAGCAGGTATAGCAGACCTAGCAACAGGTGCTGGTAAATTATTAGGAATAACTACAGGAATAGCTTACGGTTCAACTTTAATAGCAGGTACTTTAGCATTTACAGTGGCATCAACATTATTCCCTAAATTCATAACATCAGCAGTAGCAGATAAAATAGGAGATCCAAGTGCAGGTCAGTTAAGTGCAATATTCTCAATACCACTAGAACCTATGGTAGATGTAACAGCAGCTATAGTATTTGCATTTATGATGGGGCTTGGGATATCATATCTTAGAAATCATGGAAAAGGTGAAGTACTTTTCAAATTCTTCAATGATTTCCAGGATATAGTAACAGCAACTCTATCAACAGTAATAATACCTTTACTACCACTATACATAGCTGGAACATTTGCTAATATAGCTTATGCAGGACAGGTTTGGAATATACTTGGAATATTCTGGAAAGTATACTTAACAGTAATACCTCTACACTTAATATACTTATTATGTCAGTTCAGTATAGCAGGTGCTATAGGAAAGAAAAATCCATTTACAATGTTAAAAAATCAGATACCTGGTTACTTAACAGCAGTAGGAACTCAGTCTTCAGCAGCTACAATACCAGTAAATGTTGGATGTGCAGAAAAAAATGGAGTTTCTAAACAGATAAGAGAATTTGTTGTTCCTCTATGTGCGACAATACATCTATCAGGCTCAATGATTTCAATCACTTGCTTCACAACAGCAGTTTTAATGATGAATAACATGCCTCATAATCCAGGTGTTATATTCCCATTTATAGCAATGTTAGGTATAGCAATGGTTGCAGCTCCTGGAGCACCAGGTGGGGCAATAATGTCAGCACTTCCATTCTTACCAATGGTTGGTATACCTTCTGATGGTGGATTAGCATCATTAATGATAGCTCTATACTTAACTCAGGATAGTTTCGGAACAGCATGTAACGTATCTGGAGATAACGCAATAGCAGTTATAGTAGATAGAATAAACGACAAACTATTCAAAGGAAAAGAAGCAGCATAGTAAAAATATATAATAAGAAGTAAAAGATACTATATAAAGTATCTAAACAAATAGAAACCCAAAAAGACTTTTGATATAAGCCTCTTCTCGGTAGATAGGTATACCGGGAGGGGGCTTATTTTTTTGCAAAAATATTAAATTAAAATTCATAGTGTGGCGAAAATAGTCAAAAATAAAGATGATTTTTTTGTTAAATTTACATAAAATCAACTCTTAATTCAAATAAAATATATACATATATAGATTTTTTCTATACATAAAAACAGAAATTTGCATGTATAAATAATTATTCATGCAAAATTAAAAAAATAAAAAAAATATTCTAAAATAAATGGCTTGTATTTTTAATATACTGAAAATGCTTATATTAAGCAT
>URRU01000215.1 GCA_900550335.1 uncultured Clostridium sp.
ATAATTGTGATTATATATCAAAAAAGGCCATTGCAAAACTGCAACAGCCTTAATAATTTATCTTCTTCCAAATCCTATAACAGCAGCACCTAATGCACCTATTATCTGAGTGTCTTCAGCTAAGAATATTTCTTTTCCTATTATTTCAGAAATCATTCTAACAAGTTCACTACTTTTTGCAAGTCCTCCAGTGAATGCAACTTTTTCTACTATTTCTCCTCTTGATAACATAGATGTAGATTTATTAGCTATTGATTTTAATATACCTGCAGCAACTTCTCCAGTTGGAACGTTCTGAGCTAATAAACTTACTATTTCTGATTCAGCAAAAACAGTACACATACTAGATATATTTACTGGATGATTTCCTTTTGCTAATTCATCTATTTTTGTTATATCACTTCCTAATATATTAGAAGTAACTTCTAAGAATCTTCCTGTACCTGCAGCACATTTATCATTCATTAAAAAGTTTACTACATTTCCGTCTTCATCAAGATTTATAACTTTACTATCCTGTCCACCTATATCAAGTATAGTTCTTACATCATTATTTATAAAATGTATTCCTTTACTATGGCAAGTTATCTCAGTAACTTTTTTATCCGCAAAATCCATTACTCCTCTACCATATCCAGTTCCTACAACTTTTTTTATTTCATCATCTGCTATTCCTTCTTTTAATTTTTCATAAACTTCATTAGCAGTTGTCATTGGACTCCATCCTGTTGGAACGATTATTTTTTTTACTATTTTTTCTCCGTCAAATAGAACCCCTTTTGTTGCAACTGATCCTGAATCTACTCCTATACTGTACATTATTTTAAATTCCTCCCACTTTTTATAAATATATATGATATTTTTATTAATTATTTTTATTTATAGCTTACCTCTATATTCTATCATAGTTTTATATGATATTGTAATAGACAATATCTATGATAACATATAGTGAAACAATAGTAAATTATATTATATTTAGCTTATTTTGATACATTCTATCATAATTTCCAAACGAAATTTCCATACAAAAAAATTATAGATTTCTATTAATTTATATTTTTTTACTATAAATTTTGAATATGTTGAAATTCCAATATTTTTAAAATTTCATGTATTTTCAGAACAGTTGTATAAATCATGATAAAATGGTATTCTAAATTTGTACTTTTAAGAAAACGTATCTTTTGGTACAAAAGAATAGATATTTTTACGGAGGGTAAAAAAATGGATATAAGAGAAAGACTATCTAAATTAAGAGAAATCATGGCATCAAAAAATATAGATGCATACATGATACCATCAGCTGACTTCCATCAGAGTGAATATGTTGGAGAATACTTTAAATCAAGAGAATTCATAAGTGGATTCAATGGTTCAGCTGGTACTGTTATAGTAACTAAAGATTTTGCAGGACTTTGGACTGACGGAAGATACTTCATACAGGCTGAAAAACAGTTAGAAGGAACTGGAATAGAATTAATGAAAATGGGTGTAGAAGGATTCCCTACTACAACTGAATTCTTAGTTGCTAACCTTCAAGAAGGATCTGTTCTAGGATTTGATGGTAGAGTTATATCTGCTAACGAAGGAAATGAACTTACTGCTGTTTTAGCTGAAAAAAATATAAAAATAGAATATCAGTATGATTTAATAGATGAAATATGGACAGAAAGACCAGCTTTATCTGATGCAAAAGCTTTTGCTTTAGATGTTAAATTCACTGGTGAAAGTATAGCTTCTAAATTAACTAGAATAAGAGAAAAAATGGCTGAAAAAGGTGCTTCTCATCACGTAATAACTACTCTTGATGATATCGCTTGGATATTCAATATGAGAGGTGGAGACGTAGCTCACAGTCCAGTTGTTTTAGCTTACACTGTTATAACTGCTGACAAAGTTTGCTTATTCTTAGATGAAACTAAATTACCAGAAGATTTAAAAGCTATCTTCGCTGCTGAAAATATAGAAATATTACCTTACAACGATGTATACGAATTCGTTAAAGGTATACCAGCAGGAGAAAAAGTTCTTGTTGATGGAACTAAATTAAACTACGCTATATTCAACAATATAGTTGCTGAAAAAATAGTAGACTACAACCCATCTTTATTCTTCAAAGCTTGCAAAAACGAAACAGAACTTGCTTGTACAAGAAACGCTCATATAAAAGACGGTGTTGCTATAACTAAATTCATGTACTGGTTAAAAAATAACGTAGCTAAAGGTGGTATAACAGAACTTACTGCTCAGGCTAAAATACAGGAATTAAGAGCTGAACAGAAAGACTTCTTCGATACTTCATTCGGAAGTATATCAGCTTACAAAGAACATGCTGCTATGATGCACTACTCTTCTACTCCAGAAACTGATGTAGAATTAAAACCAGAACACTTATACTTATTAGATTCAGGTGGACAGTACTTAGATGGTACAACTGATATAACTAGAACATTCGTATTAGGTGAATTAAATGATGAATTAAAACTTCACTTCACTTCTGTTGTTAGAGGTATGATAAACTTATCATTAGCTAAATTCTTATACGGATGCCACGGATACAACCTTGATATACTTTGTAGAGGGGTTATGTGGAAAATGGGAATAGACTATCAGTGCGGTACTGGACATGGTATAGGTCATGTTCTTAACGTTCACGAAGCTCCAAACGGATTCAGATGGAGATTAGTTCCTGAAAGATTTGACTCTGCTGTTCTTGAAGAAGGTATGATAACTACTAATGAACCAGGTGTTTATATAGAAGGATCTCATGGTATAAGAATAGAAAACGAAATAGTTTGTAAAAAAGCTGAAAAGAACTTATACGGACAGTTTATGAACTTCGAAGTTATAACATTTGCTCCAATCGACTTAGATGGTATAGATCCAGAGCTTATGACTAAAGAAGAAAGAGATTATCTAAACTGGTACCATGGACAGGTATTCGAAAAAATAGGACCACACTTAACTGAAGAAGAAAGAGAATGGTTAAAAGGATACACTAGAGCTATATAA
>URRU01000216.1 GCA_900550335.1 uncultured Clostridium sp.
TGGAGAATTTCGAGAGGATTTTATGAATTTATAAGAAAATCAAACTTTGAAGGAAGTAAAAAAGCATACTTTGTTATGAACTGTGGAAGCGATATAGGAAACGCAGAGGAAACAATATCAATATTATGTAAAGAAAAAAGTTTTGAATTTATGGGTATCAAAGAAATTATAATGCCTGAAAACTATATAGCGATGTTCCCAGTTCCAAGCGAAGAAGAATCAAAATCAATAATACAAAAAGCTGATCCTATTATAGAAAAAGCAGCCTATGAGATAAAAGAATGTAAGAAATTTGAAGAGAGAAAACTAAGAGCATTTGACAAAGCAAAGAGTGGATTTGTAAACAATATATTCTATAAAAAATTTGTAAAGGCAGATAAATTCTACGCAAAAGATAGTTGTATAGGTTGTGGAAAATGCGAGGAACTTTGTATGCTAAACAATATAAAATTAGTGGATAATAAGCCAATTTGGGGAAGTGATTGCACACATTGTATGGCTTGTATCTGCAATTGTCCTGTTGAAGCTATCGAATACGGAAAGAAAAGTGTAGGAAAGAGAAGATACCTTTGCAAATAGAAAAATTTCTGATAATGTAATAATAGAATTCTTTAAATCGAAAGGAGGATTTTATGCTTACGATAGGAATTTGCGATGACGAAAAAGAAATAAGAGAAAAAATAAAAAATGTGGTTGAAAAGACTATGTTTGACAATGATAGAGATTATAAAATAAAGACATTTTCTTCTGGGGAAGAGTTACTACAGGAGAATGTTGGTGAAATAGATATACTGTTTTTAGATATACTTATGGGCGATATAAATGGAATGGATACCGCTAGAAAAATAAGAGAAAACGATAAAAATATGGAGATAATTTTTATAACATCTTTGGTTGATTATATATCTGACGGCTATGAAGTGAGAGCGTATAGGTATCTATTAAAGCCAGTGGACGAGGAGATAGTAGCAAAACATTTAAAATCGTGTATCAAAGATGTAGAGGATAGCAAGGGAAAGTATATAGTTGTAAAATCTGATGATGGGATTAAGAGAATATATCAGCGAGATATACTTTATATTGAAGTTTTAAATAGAAAAGTGATCATTCACTCAGAAAAGGGAAACAGTGAAACAAGACAGACTCTCTCTGAAATAAGAAATGACTTAGACTCGAATATGTTCTATCAATGTCAAAAGAGCTTTATTGTAAACCTTGATTATATAAATAAAATCAAAGGATATACAGCTGTTTTAGACAATGGTGAAGACATACCAATTGGAAGAACTAAGTACAAGGATCTCAAAGAAAAATTTTTCTGGCGCTTAGGCGGTGGTAATTAGTGGAAAAAATATTTAGAGAACTTATATATCTATTTAGTGTAGTTAATGTATTTTTCATATTTAACACTGTAGTCGAGTATAAAAGAGATGCACAAATATCTAAAAAAAGAAATATAATAGTGCAGCTTTTTATTATACTTGTTGCGTACGTACTAGCAAGAGAAATTGGAATATGGGAGATATATATAGGAAGTGGATTTTTACCGTATAGAAAAATGGTATTTAGAAATTTTTTAGTTAATCTGCTTTCGATTGGAGCATTTAAAGGTGTAAGGGTAGTAATATGGACGTTCAATATATTATTTTTACTACTTTTAGCAAAAGTATATAAGAAAGAATACAATATAAGTTGCATAAAATCAGCCTTTTTATTCGTAATGACTACAAAATACCTTTCACTAATATGCGATATTATAATTCCAAGAATACTATTTATAATTTGGAAAAAGGACTCTATTTCTTCAGAAATGGTTACAAAATTAAGCCTACAAGAATGGAATTGGTTTGATTTTTCTGTTATATCAATAGCTTTTCTTGTATTTCTATTTATGCTTGGAATTGTAAAGATTATAAAAAAATTGCTAAACAATAACAGAGTATATGTGTATGGGATAAATATACTACTGATGAATGTAATAATATTATTCGTTTTAGAGTTTTTAAACGTAATTTCTATAGGAAAAATAGGTTTTATATATGGAAAATTATTGACATCAGAAAGGCATTTATTACAAATACAGGTGCTTCCAGATTTGATTTTCCTAAATCTAATAATGACCATATATCTAGTTATTATGATTAAAAAGGAAAATGATGAAAGAGCAAAGCAAGATTTGATGAATAGCAAACTAAAACTTCAAGAAGAATACTATTCTAGCCTTGAAGAATCTCAGATGCAGGTGAGAAAATTGTACCACGATATGAAAAATCATCTTGAAAATATAAGTAATCTCAATCAAAATAGCGAAGAATCAAGGCAGTATATAGATGAATTGAAGGATCAATTAAATAATAGCAATGATGTAAAAAGTACTGGAAACGCTATAGTAGATATAATTTTAAACGAAAAGAAAAAAGTTTGTACCAAAGAAGGTATAGATTTTGAAATTAATGTAAACTCTAAGGAATTGAGCTTTATGAAGAATGCAGATATATCTAATATTTTCTCAAATGTACTAAATAATGCGATTGAAGCTTGTCAAAAGATTGAAAATGGAGAGAAATATATCAAACTTGAGGCGTATAAGATAAAACGGTACTATGTAATATACTGTGAAAACAGTAAAACAAACAAGATAAAAAGAGCAGGAAGTAGATTTATTACAGAGAAAAAGGACGATTTTGTCCATGGAATAGGAATTAGAAGCATTGAAACATCTGCAAAAGCTTATGATGGAGATGTTGTGATAGACTATGATGATGATAAATTTATGATAAAAATATTAATACCTTTAAACTAATGGAAATGGAGGGACTGTTGTGTGAATTGCAACAGTCCTTTTATTATGCTAATCTTTTATGAATTTACTATCTGTATAATAGTGGATAAATCAAAATTTGCTAATCCTTTGTTATTATGAAAGCATATGAGATATAGACAAACTTCTCTCCAGGCTTCGACGTGCGTGTAGTTAAAATGCTTTGTTGTAATTAAAACCCACGTCTG
>URRU01000217.1 GCA_900550335.1 uncultured Clostridium sp.
TAATAATAAATTATTTTTATCTGATTTTCATTTAATAAATTCATGATAAATTCTTTAGACTAGTTTATTCACTAAATCTTTTTAAACTTATCGTTTTTAGATTTACGATTAATTATTTTAATGGTAATTTTTAAGGCAAATTTTTGTACAAAAAAAGAGAGAGCCTTACCTATTACTATATTAGGGTTATCTCTCTCTTATACACGGTAGATTTTCAAACAAAAAAAATGCCTCGATTGCTCGAGACATTCTTTTGATAAGTGTTTTAATACTAGTGTTATGGTTTAGTTATAGTTTTTTAATTCATCATAAAAAAATACTCTATCATAGGATAGAGTATTTTCAACTGGCTGGGGATATAGGATTCGAACCTATGCATACAGGAGTCAGAGTCATGTGCCTTACCGCTTGGCGAATCCCCAATATTCTTTTCTCTTAGGAAGCTCTCTCCCTTCGACAAGATATATAATACTACATATTTAAAACTTATGCAATACTTTTTTTCAATTTTTTCATTTTTTTTGACTTTTTTTGATTATTTGGCTGATGTAAAAAATATCTTCTCTAAAATTAAAAATATATTCTCCAAAACAAGTAAAAATTAGAATCAAAAAAATAGGATCGCCAAAAACTGACAACCCTATCTAATATCAACTATATCTAATTTCTTTTACTTAACACTTATACTTATCTTATTTAGCACTTATATTTATCTTATTTAACCCTGATAAAAATTCTCTTTCCATACATAAATAACGTAACTGCAAACCAAAGTAAAATATAAACCACTATAAACGCCACTGTCCTACTTCCCTGGCCAAACACCTCTGACAATAAATCAACTATTATCCACTTATCAAGAGGAATCTTAGTCGCAAGTGAAACAGAATAAATATTGGCTTTAAATAAAGTGTTGATTAAAATTTCATTTACTACAACTAAAAAAATTGGACTCGCTCCAAAAACAACTAGTGGAGACGAAATTAAATTCAATTCTTTTATCCTCATACCATCAAAAGTTAATAACATACCTGATAGTACAATTAAAAATCCTCCAGTTGCCAACATAACAAATGATGGAGAGTAAATATTTACATTATAAGGGCATTTTCTTTCTAAAATAAGCGAAATTATAATAAGAGCCATTCCTACAATCAAAAGTCTTATACTCTTATCCTTGCTGCTGCTCTTTCTATCGCATATAAAGCATCCACCTGCAGTTGCAATCAGTCCCGCAAATATAGCAGACATTGTAGAAATAATTCCATATCTTTCAAATCCAGCAAAATGACCTGCAAGTACCTTTGAATCGACAAAATACGCTAAACAAATTTTCATATTGTAGCCATATTTAGATGAAAACGCAAAATATCCTATCGTTCCAACTGTACCTATAATAACTAAAATAATTCCTATAACATTTTGCTTAAACTTAAATCTTTTAAAAACAATGTAAATAAGAGAAACAACTAAATAAACAATGCCTATAAACTGTAAAATACCCATAATTCTAAAATTAGCAGAAAAACCACTTCCAACAAGATTTATAAGTACTCCAAGTAAAAATATAACAGCTCCTATCTCTGCTTTTTTAATTGCAATCTGTTTAAAATCCAATTTATTCTTTAAATCGAACTCAACCTCTGTTGGAATCATAAAACAAAATGCTAGAACAAGAATTGGAACACCTAAATCTCCAAAGCTAATTCCATTCCAACTAGATAACTTTAAAAACTTCGGAATCTCATCAGAAATGCCTATCCCAGATGAAAAAATAACTGCAATTAACGCAATTCCGATAATCATATCAACAGATCTATATCTCTTTTTTATATAATCAAAGCTACTCTTATAACTTACTTTGTTTTTATTTTCGTTTTTATTTTCTAAAGAATCTCTTTTTTCTTTATGATAGGTATTCTCTTTAGATTTATTAGCTTCTTTATGTTCTTTATGATTAATTTCTTTATTGTTTATACCTTCTACTTTGTTAGTACTTTCTTTTTTCTTAGTACTTTCTTCATTATTGACATATTCTTTATAATTAATATTTTCTTTGTGATTAATACCTTCTTTATGATTATTCATTTGATTTTTAGAATTATCCGATTGAGAAGGTTTCTTCTTCTTTATAACTTTTTTCTTTGAATCTTCTTGAGGTTCTGGCGCAACATTTGGCTCTTCCTCTTCAACCGAAATATCGTACCCATCGTATACTGGAATATTCTCATCCTCTTGTATATACATCTCCACTATCTCGGCTATCTCCTCCAAAGAAATTGTCTCCTCTATACCGCGTTTCTTATCGTCTTTTTCCACTGCGTACACCTCTAACCGATTCTAATCACCCAATTATTTTTTCTTTTTCTTCTTTTTCTTAGTCTGCATAGGAGGAACCTTTGCACCTTTGTTGTCGTACATGCCTGATTTTGTATTCTTCCCTTTTCTGAATGCTTTAAATCCATACGCAACAAACAGCCCAACACCTACACCTAAAACTATTTCACTAAACTTTACCTTTGGAGCAGGTTTGACTCCTGTTTCCGCAAATATATTTGTAACAGTAGTTAGCATAAATACACTTGCTAATGCTGCTATTCTTTTTATTTTTTTCATGATTGTTTCTTTTTTCCTTTCTTTAATACTTCTCTTATTTCTATTATATAAGAAAAAGTTGTATATAAAAACAGTTATTGTCGATTATTTATGTTTTTTGATAAAGTATGTCGAAAAAATGTTGAAATTTTATTATTTAGGCTGATTTTTAAGACGACTTTTTTTATTTTTCTTTCATTATAAAATATTGGTATTGTTTTTTTGACAAAAAAACATTTGTTCTCCTTGATATTACTTTTTTGGAAGGTGTTTTTAGGTTAAAAGTTTTGTTTTTTCCTACATTTATATATGTTTTTATAGGATGTGAGTTTATTTAGTGTTTGAGTGGGGGGGGGCGCGCACTTCGTACAATAAAACTGTGGAAGAATAAAGAATTGCGTCGAAAGAGCA
>URRU01000218.1 GCA_900550335.1 uncultured Clostridium sp.
TACAAAATTAAGAAAAATAGAGATTATAAAAGAGGTGTTTTTATGATAAGAAAAAAATCAGAAACAGTTACACAGGTTAGAGAAGGAGTACAGAGTGGTAAAGGAAAGGGAGATTTTACTACTCTTGTAAGCCCAGAAGAACTAAGAGGACATGGTAGATTATTTAGTAGAATAGCTTTAGAAAAAGGAGCTTCAATAGGAGAACATGACCATACAAATGATTTTGAAGTGTATTATATATTAAGTGGCAAGGGCTTAGTAAATGATAATGGAGAAGAAGTTGTAGTAGAAGCAGGAGATGTTATATACACAGCAGATGGAGCAAAACATTCAATAGAAAATATAGGTGATGATGTGCTAGATTTTTTAGCAGTAGTTCTTTATGATGAAAAATAAATAGTATAAATTATACAGAATTATTTGAATGATAGTAAAAAAAGTGATATATTACTTTTAAGAATATTTTGGAAATATAAGATAAGGAGGAGAGAAAATGAAAAGTTTTAGAGAAAATAAACGACTTATACGGTTAGTAGTTATAATACCACTTCTCCTAGTTGGACAGTATTTTATGTTTTCAAAAGGGGTTATAAGTCCTATAGTTAAAGGTGTAGAGATTAAAATAATAGGTGGAAACTACATAAAAGACTTAGATAAATATATAATAAAACTTGGAGACGATGTTGAAATATCTGCCGGAAATTATGTTAAAATTCCAGGTTACGCAAAAGATCCTAAGTTATGGTTTAATGCTTTAGATGACAATGGAATTATAGAGATAAAGGATAATAAAATAACTGCATTAAAAGAAGGATATACATCTGTAGCTGTTATGAAGGGGAATAGGCTTATAAAAAAGGCGATGCTAAAAGTAGTTAATCCAGATGTTGAAAGCTTAGATATGGATTTAAGCGATGAATTAAAATATGTTGGAGACAAGGCTACAATAAGTAGTTCCGTTGCAATATCAGATTATCAAAAGTTTAAGGATACATATAAGGCAAAATATTTAAGTAGTGACGAATCTATATTAAAGATAGATGGAGATAAAGTAGAAGCTGTAGGAGTTGGAACAGCAACTATAAGTGGAGAATGCGGTGATAAGCTAGTAGAAATTCCATTAAAAATAGAAGCAAAAGTATCTAAACTAGAGGTTGCGAATGAATTTATACTTGAAGAAGGCCAGACAACAAATATAAATCCAAAAGTTACAACATCTCCAAAAGGATTAAAGCCTCCTAAAGTAGAATATAGATACGCTGATAAAAAGAAAAATTCTGATAGAGCAGCTAAAGTATCTAGTTCTGGAAAAATATCGGCTATAAGAGAAGGAAGCGAAAAGATAGTTGTATCTTGTGGAGAAAAAGAAAGAATTATAAAAGTTACAGTTAAGAAAAGAAGTGTTAAAAATAGCACTATAAAAAATATAAATTATTCTTATGAGGTTGGAGAAGAAAATATAAAGCTAGAAGTTAGTTGGGATTCTTTAGAAGGAATAAAATCATACGATATATATGTAAAAGATTACGATGATGAAGAATATAATATTATACAATCTGTATCACAGTCTGAAGAAAAAGAAGGAAAGATTAATACAACTTTAGAAATAGGACTAAGCGAAATAGGTGAAAATCAAGATAAATCTTTAGAAATTTATATAGTAGGTGTAGGCGAAAAAGAATCTACAAAACCTAGCGATAAAATTATAATTAAATATTAAAAATACCGATATTTCGGATATAGTTAAATAAGAAAGGGACTCATGCTTATGCAAGGTCCCTTTTAAAATATTTATTAATTTATTTTTATTCTTGTTCTCTTGGATTATCGAAATTACTCATTTGTATTTCCTGAGATTTTTTTTCTACATATTCAGTAATATAAACCTTTAAAACACCCATTATAGGAGTTGATAAAATCATACCAGGTATACCAAAGAATCCACCACCTACAGTTACTGCAAGTATTGTAAGGAATGGACTTAGTCCAAGCTGTCCACCAACAACCTTAGGCTCTATAAATGCAACTTCAACTTGCTGAACTACAAGTAGGTATATTAAAGAGAATAAAGCTATTTTAGGATCTGTAAATAGGTTTATTAAAACAACAGGTGTCATACCTATTGCAGGACCAAAATATGGAATCATATTCATAAGTCCCATCAATGTACCAAATAATAATGCATATTTAGACTTCAATATGAAAAGCCCTATTCCTGAAAGTACACCAACTATTATCGAGTCAAATATCTTTCCAGTGAAATATTTACCTACATTATCGTTAAGGTCTCTTGAAACATCTAATACAAAGCTAGCCTTTTTATCACCTAATGCTACATATATAACCTTCTTAAGAAAATCAAAGATTTTTTCTTTTTCAAGAAGAATATAGAAGCAAATAATAAATGCCAATACAAAGTTAAATATAAACTTACCAAATGAGAATGTCTTTTTAAATATTTCTCCTATAGAACCAACGAATAGGCTACTTAAATTAGGTAGCATATTAGAAATTTTATTCCATATTTCCTGCATAGTAGCTGCATCTATGTTTTCTAAGTGTTTTGAAAGATTTATTAAGAATGTCTCTGTTTCGGCGAAGTATGTTGGAGCATGGTTGATTATATCTATAATACTTTCTATTATTACAGGTAATGTCATAACAAGTATAGAAAGTAGTACTATAATAAGTCCCCGGTAAGTTATAAATAGGGAAGCTCCTCTTTTGGCTTTAAATTTCTTTTCGAAAAACTTTATAATTGGGTTAAATATATAAGCCAAAACAAAAGCTATGACGAAAGGTGTAAGTAAGCCAATAAGAAAATCAAGCATGCCAAAGAAATATTGGTAGTTATCTATCAGTTTTATAATTAAATAGGTTAAAACTAGCGTGAAAACTACATTTAAATAAACTTTCTTTTTTTTACGTCTGCCAGTCAATATTTTTTAACTCCTTTCAAAAAATTTTAAGTTTTAAATAA
>URRU01000219.1 GCA_900550335.1 uncultured Clostridium sp.
TTATATATTCTTTGTCGTTAAATATAAAATCTTGAAGTATCTTAACTGATTCATCTGTAAATCTTATAACCCAACCAGCATTTAAATATTTTCCTTCTATAGAATAAGGAGAGTTAGTTATTGGGAATTCAAACTGTTTAATATCTAAATTACCCATTCTTATAACAGACATACCAAGTGATACTATCTGAGTAGTTTTCATATTTGTTTTTAAGTAAGGTAGTACAGCATTTAATAATTTTGGATACTGCCATTTAGACATCTTCTTGACACCGCTAAACATTGCCTGAACAACTTCTCTCTGTCTACGGTCTCTTTCAAATGCCGAGTCGTGTTTTCTTATACGAGCAAATGACAGTGCTTGGTATCCGTTTAGAAGCTGTTCTCCAGGTTCTTCTACAGGCTGCATAGGCTGTGATTTGTCGTTATACCAGCGATATGTCTCTTTTATAAACTTATTAAGCTCAGCTAAATCTGTATCCTTTACATTTACCGTTACTCCGCCAATAGCATCTATTATATACATAAACGATTCAAAATTAACTAGTGCGTAGTTATGTATATCTATACCAAAGTTTTCTTCTATAGTCTTTGTAAGTAGCTCTACACCGCCATAATAATATGCATGAGTAAGTTTTGTATCTCCATGTCCTGGAATATTTACATATGCATCTCTAGCAAGGGATGTAAGCTTCAATGAGTTGTGAACAGTATCTATTGTAAAAATCATCATAGTATCTGTTCTGGACTCTTTTTCACCCTCTCTTGCATCCGAACCAAGAAGAAGTATATTTGTTATACCTTTTTTATTTATATGTGTTATGTTGTCAAATACACCACTTGCGATAGTTGGATCGTATGCATCTGCAACCTTTTTGATAAATGAAATAGCACTTATAGTAGGGAATGCTAAAGCAATTACCAAAATTAGAATCATTATCCTTTTTATCTTTTGTCTTTTTTTTCTTTTTCTCTCTGCATTTCTAGCAGCTCTAGCTGAAGCACTATTTTTAGGTACAGAGCTTTTCTTAGGCTGCTGTTTGTTTATAATATCATAATTATTTCCGTCAGAAGAATTAGTATTATTGCCAAAATTTGAGCTCATAGGAGATTTTTTTATATTTCTATTTTGCCCACTTGGATTTCTTCTAGAATTAGAACGACCTTGAGATGTTCTACTATCCGAACTTCTTCTGATATTAGTATTTATAGATTGTGATGATCTATTACCAGAATGATTGTCCTTTCCCGATGATCTTCTAACATTAGAAGCATTGGTACGAGGTCCGTTTTTAGAAGATGTGCTAACCCTTCTTATTTTGTTAGACGGATTTTCTCTATTGTCTGCCAAAATAAAACCTTCTTTCTAAAATTAAATAAATATATTCCAATTAATCATACTTTAATAATTATAAGTAGCATTGTAAAAATATACAAGTTACTTTTTTATTATATTAAAGAGTTAACAGTAATTCAAGTAGATATATTGTTGTGACTCAAATAAAATATAATGAAATGCATAAAACACAATTAATAATTAAAAAAACAATAAAAAACCCTCTGATTTAAAACCAGAGGGTAAATTTATTATTCTGTTACTTCGCCACTACCAGAGTCGCTACTTCCTGAATCAGAGCTTCCTGAGTCTGAACTACCAGAGTCGCTGCTACCTGAATCAGAACTTCCTGAGTCAGAACTTCCTGAGTCAGAGCTTCCGGAATCACTGCTATCAGAGCTTGAATCATCAGAACTAGAATCAGAATCACTATTGTGAGAGCCTGAATGTCCAGAATCGCTACTATCACTACTAGATTCATCATCTGTTGTAGTATTAGAATTGTTTAAAGCTTCTTCCTCTGAAGGAGTAGGCTCAAATGGAATATACTCATCGTAGTGAGTTCTTCCGTATTGTTTTTCGGCTTTATCTATAAGTTCTTTTGTAGGAACTATATTTTCAAATATAAAGTCGTGTAGTATATCTACTTCGTACTCTTCAAATGGGATAACATATCCAGCTTTTCCAAGTCTTACCTCATATTCAGGATGAAGTGGGAACTGGAATGAAGTTATATTGAAGTTACCTATAGAAAGTACATCTTTTGCAAGTCCTAAAATTGTTGCAGGGGACATATTAGTTTTAACATAAGGTAAAACAGAATTCATAAGGTCATTATATTTTGATATTGGAAGTCCTTTTAACTTTTTAACCATAGCTTCGATAACCATTCTCTGTCTGTTATCTCTTTCCATAGTACCGTCATTTTTTCTTATACGTGCAAATGAAAGTGCCTGGTAAGCGTTAAGGTTCTGTTTTCCAGACTTAGTTATATATTTTATTTCACCTTTGTCATTATGATCATACCATCTGTATGTCTCATTAATGAACTTATTAAGTTCTTTTAATTCACTCTTTTGAACATCAACAGTTACACCGCCGAGTACATTTATTATATCCATAAATGAATAGAAATCAACTTGGGCGTAATCGTGAATATCTAATTTAAAATTCTCCTCTATAGTCTGGATAAGTAAATCAGCTTTTCCGTAGAAATAAGCATGAGTTAATTTTTGTTTTCCATGCCCAGGTATATCTACATAAGTATCACGTCCAAGAGAAGTAAGTTTTAAACTTTTATGCTTATTATCTATAGTAAGAATCATCATAGCATCAGATCTCTGGGCGTTTTCGCCAGGTCTACCATCTGTCCCAAGAAGAAGAATGTTTGTTATACTGCTATCGTTTTTATGATTTAAACTGTCCAACGCATCTATTTCAGTTCCTGTCTGAACAGTCTTTAACCTACTATACACATATCCAAAGACACAAGTTGGAAAGGCTATTACTAATACAGCAAGAAGTATAACTAACTTTCTGAGTCTAGACAAAAAAATCCCTTCTTTCTTTTAAAAATATTCTTTTTTTACGAAGTTTTAACAATTGTTTTGCAAAAAATATTATAAAATCATCTT
>URRU01000220.1 GCA_900550335.1 uncultured Clostridium sp.
ACATAAGTTTTCCACAATTTTAAATTATTATAATTTCCTTAGGAATAAAAAATCCCTCAGTTTTTAACTGAGGGAATATTTTTTAGTATAAAATTATTGGTGTTCCTTTTTCTATTGTTTTGTATATAGTAGCTGCTCCACTATATGGACAGTTTACACATCCATGAGAACCATTACTTCTATATATTCCACCACCGAAAGAACCTCTCCATGTAGCATCATGAAGACCTATATTTCCGTTAAATGGCATCCAATAGTTTACGTGAGAACTATAGTTCCGTCCGTTTAAGTATGTATCTCTTTCTTTGTAGTTTAGAGGATATATACCACCTGGTGTTCCATGTCCTTTGCTTACATTTCCAGTAACTACAGGGAAACTAGTAACAAGTTTTCCATCTCTATAGTACCATAAATACTGACCACCTAAGCTTATTTCAACATAAGTATTTCCTATATCATCTTTTGTACGATGAAGTGCTGTCTGAGAATAAACTGGCTCTCTTGTAACACTTTTTCCTGCTTCAAGAACTTTTGTAAGCTCATCAGCTTCTTTTTCTTTATCGATTAACCAACCGTAAGAACCACCGTATATAGTTATTTCTTTGCCTGAAGATGCTTTAAACTTTCTTGGATCTCCATAAGTACTGTACTGTTTACTTAATCCTCTTAAAAGCTCTATCATTCTATCTCTGTTGATAGTTATATCGTAGTTTCCTTCTGAGTCACAGTTTAAAAGCTGTGCTATTTCATATCCAGAGAATACTTCTTTTCTATCTTCAAAATCATAAGTAACTTTCATCTTAACTTTTTTGTTAAGTTTTTCTACAGCCTTTGCAAGCTTAGAGTTATCTTCCTTATTTTTTGGCTGTACATATAGGCCTGCTTCATCTATATTTATTGCTTTATTTCCTGATAATATAGATTTCTGTATTTCTTTATAAAGTGCTTCTTTATTAACTTTATTTCCGTATATTTCAGGTCTTATTTCATAAGAGTTTGTTTTTCTGCTGTATTCAGGATACGCACTCTTAGGTTCTATAACATAGTTTTTATCAAATAATTCAAATCCATTGTATAATTTTTCTAACTTAGCATTGTCATATCTAACTACATCTGCTTTATAGTCTTTATCCTTGAATATTCCAACTATCCATCCAAAAGAACTCTGACTATCTTTTATTTTCTGTATCTGACCTTCATCGTGGAAAGTAAGATTTATGTCTTTTGCAGTTATTTTAAATTCTTTGTTTCTTTTGTCTGTCAATGTAAGGCTATAATCACCTGAAACCTGACCAAACATTTCCTCAACTTCTGCTACAGTTTTACCAGAACAACTTTCTCCATTTATTTTAGTTCCAAAGTAAAAATGGCTTGTGAAGAAAACTGATAAACCTATATATATTATAGCTAATACGCCAACTATTATTGCTGCTACCTTTTTCTTTGGGATATTTTTTGCTCCTTTTCTTGCCAATACACCCACTCCCTTTCATTAAAGTTTACAGACTTTAGATATAACTCAGTAAAGTTGGAAGTCATTTGAAATAATTTCACTTTATCATTATAACGCAAATTTTTAACATATTCTATATATACCGATAGAATAATGTTTACAATTCCGTAAATTTTGTGAAATCGAATCAAATTAATATTTTATTTTCAACTAAATGATTCACTAGCATATTCTATAATAACATACTTTTAAAAATACAACTACCTCATACATAAATAACTAAAAAGACTGCTACAAATTTTGTAACAGCCTTCTTGATTTTATCTATCCTCTTAAATTTTTATAAATTTATTTTCCTTCTTTCATAGCTCTAATTTTTAGAGGTAGTGTAAATAAGTTGATGAATCCTTCTGCGTCATGGTGGTCGTAGTATTCACTATTTCCGAATGAAGATATACTTTCATCGTATAATGGAGAATCTGCAAATATTCCAGCAGGTTTTATGTTACCTTTGTATAATTTAACTTTTACTGTACCTGTTACATTTTCCTGTGTGCAGTCCATAAAAGCTTCTATTGCTTCTCTTAATTTTGAATACCATAATCCATCGTATATAAGTTCACCGAATTTTATAGCTACTCTCTGTTTGAAATGAAGAGTTTCTTTATCTATACAAGCACTTTCTAATATGTTATGAGCTTCGTAAAGAATTGTTCCTCCTGGAGTTTCATATATTCCTCTTGATTTCATACCAACTAATCTGTTTTCTACTATGTCTATTATTCCTATACCATGTTTTTTACCAAGAGCATTTACTGCCTGAATTAATTCTACTGGAGCCATTTCAACACCATTTAATTTTTTAGGAACACCTTTTTCAAAGTATATTTCTGCGTATTCTGGTGTATCACAAGCCTGTTCTGGAGTAACACATTCTTTGTATATATCTTCTTTGTGTTCATTTTCAAGGTGTTCTATATCTCCACCTTCAGTTGATACATGCCAAAGGTTAGCATCTTCTGAGTATATTTTTTCTTTTGTAGCTTTAACTTTTATTCCATGTTCATTTGCGTAATCTATAGCATCTTCTCTAGATTTTATATCCCATATTCTCCAAGGTGCTATAACTTTTATAGTTGGATCTAATGCTGCTATTGTAGCTTCGAATCTAACCTGGTCATTTCCTTTTCCTGTACATCCATGGCAGATATATTTTGCTCCTTCTTTATGAGCTACTTCAACTAATTTTTTAGCTATTATTGGTCTAGCAAGTGAAGTTCCTAATAAGTATTTTCCTTCATATTTAGCTTCAGCTTTTATAGCTGCATATATTGTAGTTGTTACAAATTCTTCTGATATATCATCAACGTAAGCTTTTGATGCTCCACTTTCTAATGCTTTTTTGTAAACATCTTCCATATTATCGTCCTGTCCAACATTTCCACAGCAAGCGATAACTTCTATATCATCGTAGTTTTCTTTTAACCAAGGTATAG
>URRU01000221.1 GCA_900550335.1 uncultured Clostridium sp.
TAGTTAATGAGAAAACGATTATTAGCTAAGATTAAAATTCTTAGCTTAATATAATAAATTTAAATTAATATAAATAAATTAAAAAATAGGAAATTAATTTTGCAATTAAATTATGAATGGGGGACTTAAAAATGTACAAATACGATCCAAAATCACTAAAAGCAGAAGAATTTATAAATCACGAGGAAATTCTTGAAAGTATAGAATATGCAAAGGCTAATAAAAGCAATAGAGAATTAATCGAATCTATAATAGAAAGAGCTAAAGACTGCAAAGGTTTAACTCATAGAGAAGCAGCACTTCTTTTAGAATGTGACCAGCAGGATTTAAATGAAAAAATGTTTGGCCTAGCAAAAGAAATAAAACAGAAAATATACGGAAACAGAATAGTAATGTTTGCTCCTTTATATTTATCTAACTACTGTGTAAATGGATGCGTATACTGTCCATATCACCTAAAAAATAAACACATAGCTAGAAAAAAATTAACTCAGGAAGAAATTAAAAAAGAAGTTATAGCACTTCAGGATATGGGACACAAACGTCTAGCACTTGAAACAGGTGAAGACCCAGTAAACAACCCAATAGAATATGTATTAGAAAGTATAAAAACTATCTACGGAATAAAACATAAAAATGGAGATATAAGAAGAGTAAATGTAAATATAGCAGCTACAACTGTTGAAAACTACAGAAAATTAAAAGAAGCTGGTATAGGAACTTATATATTATTCCAGGAAACATACAATAAAGCAAATTACGAACTACTTCATCCAACTGGCCCAAAACACGACTACTGCTACCACACAGAAGCAATGGATAGAGCTATGGAAGGTGGAATAGATGATGTTGGTATAGGTGTACTATTTGGACTTGAAATGTACAGATACGACTTTGTAGGTCTTTTAATGCACGCAGAACATCTTGAAGCAGCTCAGGGAGTTGGACCACATACAATAAGTGTTCCAAGAATCTGTCCAGCAGATGATATAGATACTGATGATTTCTCAAATGCTATATCTGATGAAATATTCCACAAAATAGTTGCTGTAATAAGAATAGCTGTTCCTTATACAGGAATGATAATATCTACAAGAGAATCTCAGAAATCAAGAGAAAAAGTTCTTGAATTAGGTGTATCTCAGATAAGTGGAGGATCTAAAACAAGTGTTGGTGGATATGCAGAGCCAGAACCAGAAGAAGATAACTCAGCTCAGTTTGATGTAAGTGATACAAGAACATTAGACCAGGTTGTTAATTGGCTATTAGATGGTGGATTTATACCAAGTTTCTGTACTGCTTGCTATAGAGAAGGAAGAACAGGGGACAGATTTATGTCACTTGCAAAAACTGGTCAAATAGCAAACTGCTGCCAGCCAAATGCACTTCTAACTCTTAACGAATACTTAGATGATTACGCTTCAGAAGATACTAGAAAGAAAGGTAAAGCCCTTATAGAAAGAGAATTAGAAAATATAACTAATCCAAAAGCTAAAGAAACTTGTATAAAATATTTAAATGCAATAGATGAAGGAAAGAGAGATTTCAGATTCTAATAAAATTTAATAATGAAAAGATTATAAATGTAAAAATATTTTAAAGATAAAGATATGGTGTGTTGGTATTTTCTGACACACCATTAATCTATAAAAACATATAATAAGGAGAAAAAAATGGCTGGACTTAATGAAACTCCAAGGGCAGAAAGGCTACATATTGGAATATATGGAAGAAGAAACAACGGAAAATCTTCATTAATAAATGCTATAACTGGTCAAAATATATCTTTAGTATCTGATTTTGCAGGTACAACTACAGATCCTGTCTACAAATCTATGGAACTTCATGGAATTGGGCCTGTTGTATTTATAGATACAGCTGGATTTGACGATGAGGGTGAATTAGGACAGATGAGAGTGGAAAGAACTCTTGATGCTGTAGATAAGACAGATATAGCAATTGTAGTGCTTTCTAATGAGAATATAATAAAAAATAAAAATAGTGAAAACTCATTAAAAAATTTAAATAGCGATATAAAAAATGAGAAAAGTGAAAAAGAAAATGAAATAGTATTAGATATTGAAATCGAAAAAGAATGGATAAATAAGCTAAAAAAAGCGAAAGTTCCATATTTAGTAGTAATAAACAAGATTGATAAAATGTCAAAAGATGATTTAAATGCTATTTCTAAAAAGTTAGAAGATGATTTAAAAATAAAACCGATACTAACTAGTGCAGTTGATAAAAAAGGAATAGAGCTTATAAGAGAAGAATTAATAAGACTTTTACCTGAAGATTATTTTATGAGAAGTATAACTGGAAAAATTGTAAAAGACGGTGATACTGTTTTATTAGTTATGCCCCAGGATATACAGGCACCAAAGGGAAGGTTAATACTTCCTCAGGTTCAGACAATAAGAGACTTACTAGATAACAAATGCTTAGTACTATGCTCAACAGCGGACACCATGGAGTCGATGATTTCAAAGCTTGTATCTTCTCCAGATTTAATAATAACAGACTCACAGATATTTGGAGATGTATACGCTAAAAAGCCGAAAGAAAGTAGACTTACTTCATTTTCTGTACTGTTTGCAGATTTTAAAGGAGATATAGATTACTACAGGGAAAGTGTAAAGGCTATAGAAAATCTTACAGAATCTTCAAGAGTATTAATAGCAGAGGCATGCACTCATGCTCCACTTGAAGAGGATATAGGAAGAGTAAAAATTCCAAATAGACTTAAAAAGAAAATCGGAGAAGGTCTTACTTTTGATATAGTAGCCGGAAGAGATTTCCCAAAAGATTTAAGTAAATATGATTTGATAATACATTGTGGAGCTTGTATGTTTAACAGAAAATATGTCTTATCTAGAATCGAATCTGCAAAAGAACAAAACGTACCTATGACTAATTACGGTGTT
>URRU01000222.1 GCA_900550335.1 uncultured Clostridium sp.
TTTAAATATTATATAAATCTTACTCCTTCAGAGTATACAGCTTTTCCATTTAGGTAAACTGTGTTTATATTTTTTATGCAATCTATGTTCTGGCTTAAATCTCCGTCTACTACTGTTATATCTGCTATATATCCTTCTTCTATTAATCCAAGTTCATCGCCTTTTCCAAGAACTTTTGCTGGATTTGAAGTTGAAGTCTGTACAGCCTGAACTGGAGTTATTCCGTATTTTACCATGTAACTCATTTCTTCAGCTATTGGTAATACTGGTGCTCCATACATTACCATATCACTACCTGTACATACAGTTACACCTGTGTCATATAATTTTTTGAAGTTGTCTCTGTATGATTCATAAGCTGGTTCATAGTATGCATAGTCTCTCTGTTCTTTAGCTGCAACAGGATCGTTAAATACATCCGCATTTCCTTCTTCTATATTCTTTTTACATACTTCATATAAGTAAGTGTATGCAAATATTGTTGGAGTCCAAGCTATTCCTTTGTCTCTCATCTGTTCTGCCTGTTCAACAGTTAAGAATGTTCCATGTTCTATTGTGTCGAATCCAGCATCTATACACATCTGTATTGATGGATGTGTTCCTGCGTGAACAACGCATTTTATTCCTCTTCTGTGGCATTCATCAACAGCCGCATCTAATTCTTCCTGAGTAAATTCTGGTATATGTGAACGGTGGCTAGTTAGAAGTTTTATCCATTCTGCTCCGTCTCTCATCTGTTTTCTTATTTCTTTTCTGATTTCCCAAGGACCATCAACCTGTATAACTTCATCCCAACAATGTCCACCAGTCATACACATTCCAGCATCAACATGTGTTATTTTTGGTATAGTTATAAATCCTTTTGATTCAGCTAGTTTTAGAGTTTTACATACTCCATGAGGTGAGTAGCAATCTCTTACACTAGTTATACCTTTTGTAAATGCAGCCTGTGCATGCTGAAGTGCATACATCATTATCATCTGGTCATTGTAATTGAAGCTATCTGGCTGACTATACCAATATCCAAGATGTGCATGCATGTCGAACATACCTGGCATTATTGTAGCATCACCAAAATCTCTTACTTCTTCATTTGGATGTTTAGCCTTTACTTCTTCTAGTGTTCCTACTGTTTCTATTATTCCTCTTTCATTTATATATACAGCAGAATTCGTTAAAACCGTTTTCCCATCTCCTGTGATGATTTTGTTAGCAGTAATTATCATAATACTTCCCTCCTAATTAACCCTAATTTCATTTATGAATCGAATTTTTTTAATATTCAATCTATCTCTATTATATAATTTTTTTCTAAATAGTTCCACTTTATTAATAATTTTTTATCAAAATAAAATAGGCTATCACATTTAGTAATTTCTAATGTGATAGCCATTTTATAAATATTTTTATTTCAATTGCTTTTACAAATTTTTTTCAATAAATTTTTTATAATTCTTTTTAATAAATTTTTATACCGCTATTTTTTCATCACCTGATGATATTTTTGCAGAGAAGTCTACTCTTCTTAGAAGTATAGCTCCAAGTATTATGATTATTAAGTTACTTGCATTCATTGCAAACCATATTCCATCACTTCCAAAGTTTGTGAAGTTTTTCAATAATAAAATCATTGGTAAACGTACAACCCAAAGTCTTGCAGTTTCCATAATGAATGAATATTTAGTATTACCAGATCCATTGAATACTCCGACATAATTTTGGAACATAGCCATAAGTGGCATCGTTACAAGTACCCAAATCATATAGTTTATAGCTTCTCTTTGTGTATTTGCATCATTTGTAAGTAGTGCTATTACTTCCTGTCTAAGTGGGAATATTATTAAACTTCCTATTATTGCTATCCATAAGCTTAAATTTCTACTTACATTATATGCTTTTTTAGCTCTTTTTATATTTCCAGCACCTATATTTTGACCAACGTATGCTGCAAGTACTGAACCTATTGCAAGAACTGGCATTAACAGCATATTAGATATTTTATTTCCTACACTGAATGCCGCTGTTACAACTGCACCATAGTCTAATATTAATGTATTTAATATTAAAAATCCAAATGAGCTAAGTGCCTGACTTGCTGCTGATGGAGTTGCTATAAATGTAAGCTTTTTAACTTTATCCCAATTTTTTAATTTTAGATTTTTTCTTCTTAGCTTTAATTTTCCTTTTCTAATGAATAGATAATATAGACAAGCTGGGCAAATTACAACCTGACCTATAACTGTTGCAAGACCTGCTCCAAATACACCAAGTCCTAATATTTTTACAAATGTACCTGTAAGAACTATATTTATCATAACTGCAGTTACCTGTAAAATAACTGGTGTTACAGTATCCCCTTGAGATTGTCTAACAGCCTGGAAACATGCAAATATAAATGCAAATATCATTTCCATAGATCTTATTCTTACATACTGAACTGAGTATTCATATACCATATCAGTAGCCCCCATACCTCGAATAACTGATGGACATATTAAGAACAAGATTATATTTATAGCTATACCCAATACAAAAGAAAGTACAAATAGTATTCCAGCATATTCTCTAGCCTCGTCGTCTTTTTCCGCTCCTAAGAACTGGCTTATGACAGCTACCCCAGCTATCGAAAGTCCTATCTGAAATGATACAAATATATTTATTATAGGCCAAGTAAGTGCAATACTAGCCTGTGCTGCAACTGAGTTTTGCATCTGACCTATAAAGAATGTATCTACAAGATCGTTAAACGCCTTCATAAAGTTTGCTCCAAATACTGGTAAAGCAAGTATTATGAACGATTTGTATACATTTGGTTCATATAATAGTAATTGTGTGTTATCCTTTTTTTTCAAGAAATTCCCCCCTCTTTTTTTCTCCAATTATTAT
>URRU01000223.1 GCA_900550335.1 uncultured Clostridium sp.
ATTATTATTTCAAGGGGGTAAGAAAATGGCAGAAGAAAATAAGATGGGAGTCATGCCTATAAACAAACTGCTGATTACTATGTCATTGCCTATAATGATTTCGATGCTTGTACAGGCACTATATAATATAGTAGATAGTATGTTTGTTGCGCAGATAAATGAAGATGCTCTGACTGCGGTATCTTTAGCGTTTCCAATACAGAATCTAATGATAGCGGTTGCGACAGGTACAGGTGTCGGTATAAACGCACTTCTTTCAAGAAGTTTAGGAGAAAAAAATAGAAAGCAAGCAAGTGCAGCTGCTAATAACGGTGTATTTTTAGCAATTATGAGTTGGTTAGCATTTTTAATAATAGGGATATTATTTAGCCGTCCTTTCTTTGTAATGCAAAATGCCGGAGAAAGAATAACTGAATATGGAATAACTTATATGTCAATATGTTGTTCGTTATCTTTAGGTATATTCTTACAGATAACATTTGAAAGAATTCTTCAAGCAACAGGTCGTACTTTCTATTCTATGATTTCGCAATTGACAGGTGCTATAGTCAACATAATACTAGACCCAATTTTTATTTTTGGATTATTTGGTGCTCCAAAATTAGGTGTTGCTGGTGCAGCTATTGCAACTGTTTTTGGACAGATGTCTGCTATGACACTTGCGATGTTTTTCAATCATAAAGTAAATCATGATATAGATCTTCACTTTAGAAGTTTTAGACCTTCTCTAAATATAATAGGTAAGATTTACAGAGTAGGGATTCCGAGTATAATAATGGCAAGTATTTCGTCAGTTATGACATTTGGTATGAACCAGATTTTACTTACTTTTACAAAGACTTCGGCAGCATTCTTTGGAGTGTATATAAAGCTACAGAGCTTTGTATTTATGCCTATATTTGGTCTAAACAATGGCTTAGTTCCAATAGTTTCGTACAATTACGGTGCACAGAATAGAAAGCGTATATTAAAATCAATTAAATTAGCTACAACTTATGCTATTGGAATAATGATTTTTGGAACAGTATTATTTGAATGTGCTCCTAAGGTACTTCTAGGAATATTCAATCCATCAGCTGAAATGATTTCGATAGGTGTTCCAGGACTTAGAATAATAGCTACTCATTTTATATTAGCATCAGTGAGTATAGTGCTTAGTACTGTTTTCCAGGCATTAAATCAGAGTTCATTCTCGCTTATTATCTCTGTTGCAAGACAGTTATTTGTTCTGTTACCAGTAGCTTATTTTATGTCTAAAACAGGTAATATCAATTTTGTTTGGTTATCTTATCCGATAGCTGAAATTGTTTCACTTGTGCTTTGTTTAGTATTCTTTAAGAAGATTTACGACGAAAAGATTAAACATATACCAGATGGAGCAAAATGTTAATAATAAAAGGACAAGAGTTATATTCTCACAATAATCTTTTAAATTTTTCTTGTAATGTGGTAAAATTTAGTTAAAGCTAAAACAATATCTATAACATAATAGAAAAAATTGGAGGTATCATTATGGAAAAAATATATACAACTGAACCTACTGAAATAGAACAGAAGGTGTATGATATATTAGATGAGCTTGGTATTGATTATGGTGTAGTAGAACACGAGCCATTATATACAGCAGAAGATCTTAACAAGATAAAAGAACAGGCTCCAGGTCTTCATGCTAAGAACCTATTCCTTAGAAACGCAAAAGGAAATAAATATTATCTTATAGTTGCAGAAGATTCAAAACCAGTTAATCTTAAAGAAGTTAAAAAACTTATAGGCAGCACAAATCTTTCTTTCGCATCAGAAGATAGATTAATGAAAGTATTAAAATTAGTTCCAGGAAGTGTAAATCCATTCTCTTTAGTTAATGACGAAGAAAAAGTTGTTGAGCTTTATATAGAAAAAGAACTTTTATCAGGAGAACTTTTAAACTTCCATCCAAATGTAAACTACAAAACAGTAACTATATCTTTAGAAGGTCTTAAAAAATACCTTGACCATATAGGTGTTACTTTAAACGAAATAGAATTATAGGATTTGGGAGTTAAAGGAATTTAAATGATAGCAACATTTGTAAATTGCGGCGTTATAATAGTAGGGTGTATAATAGGTCTTTTTATTAAAGGCGGTATACCAGAAAGATTTAACAAGATTATAATGAACGGATTGGCACTTTGTGCTATGTTTATAGGTTTTTCTGGTGCATTGGAAGGAAATAATACTATAATAACTATAGTTTCTATGGCTTTAGGAGCTTTAGTTGGCGAACTTATAGATATAGACAAATGGCTAAATAAACTTGGAGAAACAATTCAAAAGAAACTTGATAAAGGTAATGGAAAAGAAAGTAAAATAGCAGAAGGTTTTGTAAATGCAAGCTTATTGTACTGTGTTGGAGCAATGTCAATTGTGGGTGCACTTCAGGCAGGACTTTCTGGAAACTATGATACTATTTATGCAAAGACTGTATTAGATGGAGTTAGTTCTGTTATATTCTCTGCATCTATGGGAATCGGTGTTATATTCTCATCTGTAACAGTTCTTTTATATCAGGGTGGGATTACGTTATGTGCGTCATTCTTATCTGGAATTTTGAGTCAGGCTGTTATTGCGGAAATGACTGCTGTTGGAAGTCTTATGATTGTTGGACTTGGACTTAATCTTTTAGAGGTTACTGATATAAAAATAGCAAATCTATTGCCTGGGATCTTGGTGCCGGTAGTGTTGGGGCTAATTGGACTAGTGTAAAAATTTAATACGAAAATATAAAAGTGTGGCTGTTACGATATTTTGTAGCAGCCTTTTTACTTAACACAAGTATTCGCTCTCCAGGCTTCAGCGCCTCGTACTGTTATAGTAACACATTTCAGAGTGCGAGGCGCTTGCAGAATT
>URRU01000224.1 GCA_900550335.1 uncultured Clostridium sp.
TTTTAAAATATATTTACATTTTTACTTTTCATTTAATTGTTGTAGTATAATGTATTCATATACTTTTAGATTTATAAATATCTTTCAAATTAATAAATATATATTGGAGATTTTGAGATGAAAACACCTAAAAAATATTCTGATTTAGTAAATCAAGACAAAATAACAGAAGAAATACTCGGCGAAGTTATCTATTCTATAAATAAAAGAGCAAAGAATTGGCGAAATCAAAAGAGAAAATATAAAAACTATCTTTTAGATCAATATGATAGTTATGATAACGCTGTAGATAATGAGAAAAAATACTATAAAATGAAATCTGATATGTTAGAAAAATTTGAGCCTGTTAAAATTCATAAGGAATTGAGGTTTAGAAATTTTCAACAAAAAGTTTCTGAAAAAGATTTAGAATATAATCAATTAGATGATAGTGATATTTTTAGAAAAGAAATTAAAACAGATAGAGCAACTGGCGAAAAAGTTATGTATAAGCTGGTTGGGTATAAATTAGATGATTCATTATATTATCTATACTATGAGATTGGTGGATATACTTTTCATCAACCTATAGAAAAGTCTGATTTGGAAAATTTTAAGGATTTAGATGTAGATGTTTTAGAGGATTTTGAAACTTTTGGAAGAGATACTACTGAGCTCTTGAGTGTCCAGTTTTGTAAGAAAGTCTATGAGAAATTTATGGATAATAAATTAGAAATAGTATAAAAAAGCTATCGTAAATTTCTACGATAGCTTTTTTATACTATTTTCCTAAGAATCCTCCATCAACTGGAATTATTGCACCACTCATATAATCAGAAGCACTACTTGCTAAGAAAATCGCCACTCCCTGTAGATCCTCAGGTTTACCCCAACGATGCATAGGAATTCTATTAGTTACCTCTTCATATTGTTTTGGGTTGTAGCTTTTCATATTTGCAGTTAAATCTGTTTCCATATACCCTGGAGCTATTGCATTTACTTGCACTCCACGAGATGACCATTCATTTGAAAGAGCTTTTGTAAGCTGCATAACAGCACCTTTTGTTGCAGTGTATGCAGGTATAGATTCACTTCCAATAAATGATGTCAATGAAGCTATATTTATTATCTTTCCGCTACCCTGCTCAAGCATAACTCTTCCTGCAAGCTGAGATATTTTGAATAAAGAGCTTAGATTTACATTTATAATCTTGTCCCACATTTCAACAGGAAACTCCTCAGCTTTGCAACGATGTTGCATTCCTGCACAATTTACAAGTACGTCTAGTCTATTATCTAAAAGTTCCATAACTTCATCAAATGCAGGTGATATGTTTGCTGCGTTATCTAGGTTAAGCACTACACCATGAGCTATCCCACCAATAGAGTTTTTAAGTTTTTCAACAGATTCAAATACTTTTTCTGATGTTCCAGTTATTACAACTTCTGCACCAGCTTTTAGAAATCCCTCTGCCATTCCATAACCAAGACCTCTACTCCCACCAGTTACAAGTATTTTTTTGCCAGTTATGTCAAAAATATTAAAATTATTCATATCTATTCCCCCTATTTTTTTAAATATTTTTTAAGAACCTATTTAATTGTACACCTAATTGATCAGGATTATCTATATTTATTTCATGTCCTGATTTTTATTATTTTTCAATTGCCATCTTAGCTAATCTAGCATCTCCCCAAGGAGTATTTATCATCGCATCTCCGTCAATAATTCCCGCTCTAACAATTGTAACCACCTCATCAGAATTAGATAGCTTAACTCCATTGATTTCAACATTTTCTGCAAACTCATCATAAGTATCATACCTATCGTCATTAAAAACAAAATATATATTTTCTTGTATTTCTTCGCTATTAGGAGTTAATACAGATCCCATAGTATACATCTCGTCATCTAGCATAAACTCTATCAAGCAAAATGCAATTCCATCGTCATAATCTGATTTTATAATCGAAAATACGTCCTTTAACTTTATATCAAGTGTTTTCTTCTCTTTTTTCTTAGACCAAAACATATTATTTCCTCCATAAATTTATATTTATTTGTTGTTCTTAAAAATACAAATTCCTATTTTTTCTTCTTTTTCTTTGGAGCTGGTAATTCATCATACATTGCATTTAATAATCCTGTTAAAAACTCCTTATCATCAACCTCATCTACCAACAACATCTCTTTTACTCCTTCATAAGGTAACTCATATCTAGCTGCTGGCATATAATTAATTGCTGATTTCACTGGCTTTACAAGAAATCTATCGTCGTAAATTCCACCTACAATTTTTCCTCTATAGTAAATGATAAACTCACCCATCATAGCTCTATATGTAATCTCTTCCAAATCCGATAATTTTTCTAAAATAAAATCTAAGTATTCTTTACTCGATGCCATTATGATTTCTTCCTTTCAAATAATTTTAAATTTTAGCCTATGTATTTATTAAAAAATACCTTTATTATATTTTTATTAATTATTGTTCAGTTGTAATATCCTCAACTATTGTTTCAATAGCTTTTTTAGCGAAATTCACTTTTCTTTCGCTAACTACATCTGCTCCATCTTTTATAATAATATCAGCAACACAGAGCTGATTTTCCTTTGTCGCTTTGTCACTTCCCATAAGAGTAAGCCATTTTACCTCCACATCTTTTTCATCTATCTCTTTATAGTATTCCACCGAATAACTCATCTTTTCAAAAAATGCTGAATTTGAACTGGCTTCTACAAAAATCTCTCCTTCTTCATTTTGACTTACCTTAATTGTTTGAGTTACTACTTCATCTTTAGATTCAACATACTCCTCATTTGGAGAAATTGTAGATTCAAAGATAACTTTTTCGTCTGTATTTTCTTCTGTCTGAGAATTATTAGAAGAACAGCCTACTAAAG
>URRU01000225.1 GCA_900550335.1 uncultured Clostridium sp.
AATAAATTCATTTCAGTTACACTATTTATGTCCTATAAATTATTTTTTTCAAATTTTTATTTATTTTTTTGTTATTTATTGTAGCACATTTATTATTTTTATGTTATTATTAGTTTGTAAGGAGTAATAAGAGTAACACATTTAAATAATTACACACTTATACACATACTTAATAAAAAAAGGAGATGGCGACTTTGAAAGGAAATATAGTACAGTACAATTTTTTAAGAATGGAAGATAAAGATTTTTATGCTTTTGATTATTCAATAGTTTTAGAAGATAAAGGTGATATGCTTACAATATTACCATTCAATAATAGATTTGCTAAAGATTCTATCTCTACTTTCTGCTTAGGAAAAATAGATGGATTCCTTGAAATAAGAAATGAAGGATTTATAGAAAATGCTGGACAGTATGTTCACTTTGAAAAAATGATGGATGTACCTAAAGCTGACGTTCATGTAGTATACAAACAGGATATAAATGGAGGTCTTTTAAAAGACGAAAATGGTGCATTCATACCTGTAACATTATCTGATGCTCAGAACGAAATGATAGCAGAAAAACATGAATTATATGAAGAAGGAGAAGCTAAAACTCCACTAAGTGTTATATTCAAAGCTGATAAAAGCTTCAAACTTGACTATAACAGCATAAGTTCAAAAGAACTTCTTGAACTTGGAAATACAAAATTTGATAGATATAGAGAATTTAACTTTGGAGATGAAAAAGTTCTTTTATTTTTCATCGATGGAAAACGTTATTCTATAATAATGAGAAAAGGACATACTCTATCTCGTGAAGAAAGAAACTCTGCTCTTGCAGTTCACTTCAATATAGCCTAGTTCAATTATTTATAATATAAATCAAAACCATACCTCTTATAAGTTAAAATAGCTGATATATCTTGTATCAGCTATTTTTCTGTATATTTATAACATCAAAAGAGTTTATTATTATTTATCACAAACTTTATAACTTAATAATTATAAAAATAATTTGTATAAAAAAAGATGCCCCTAAAAAGAGACATCTTATATATCTTTATAATTATTGAATTATAAAACTGCTATTAATTCTATTTCAACTTTAACGTCTTTTGGTAATCTAGCTACTTCTACACAAGATCTAGCTGGTTTGTTTTCACCGAAGAATTCAGCGTAAACTTCGTTTAAGTCATTGAATTCGTTCATATCTTTTATGAAAACTGTAGTTTTTACAACGTTAGAGAAGTCTGCTCCAGCTTCAGCTAATACATTTTTTATGTTAGTTAAAGATCTAGTAGCCTGTTCTTTTATTCCACCTTCAACAACTGTCATTGTTTCTGGATCTAGTGGAACCTGTCCTGATAAGAATAATAAGTTTCCTGCTTTTATAGCCTGAGAATATGGTCCTAAAGCTGCAGGAGCATTGTTAGTGTGTAATACTTCGTGTTTCATTGGAAACCCCTCCTAATATTATATTAATATAAGTTATGTGTTTTTATTAACACTATATTTATATTATACTCTTTTATTTATATCGATTCAAATATTATTTATACTTTTAATAAATTTATTTTATGTTTTAAACTATTTTTGAATATGTTTTAATTTTATAATTATATTTCTTTTACGCAGAATCCTGCTTCAACTAATGCTGATTTAACTCTCTTAATATGGTCGAAGTCTAATGTTTCTAATATAAATTCTGCAGTCTGATCAGTTAAACTTTCACCAGATGCTAAGCTTCCCTGGTTAGCAGATAATATATTTGCACCAGCTTCACTTATTATGCTAGTAACTCTTGAGAAGTTACCTGGTTTATCACTCATATTAACTTTTAAGCTAACTCTTCTTCCTTCTTTAGCTAATGCAACACCTATTATTCTGTATAGTGTATTTACGTCTACGTTACCACCAGATACTACACATACTACATTTTCTCCAGCTTCTGGTTTATATTTTCCACTTAATAAAGCTGCTGTTGAAACTGCACCAGCACCTTCAGATACTATTTTCTGGCTTTCCATCATAAATAATATAGCCTGTGCTATTTCATCTTCTTCAACTAAAACAACTTCATCAACTAATTCTTTTATTATATCAAATGTTAAATCTCCAGGAGTCTTAACTGCTATACCATCAGCTATTGTTGGTGCATTAAATGCAGATGTAACTTCTCCATTCTGGAATGATTCTTTCATTGAAGGTATATTAGCTGTCTGAACACCTATTACTTTACAATTAGGGTTTAATGCTTTTGCAACTACTGCTACACCAGCAACTATTCCCCCACCACCTATTGGGCATAATACTGTATCTACTTTGTTATCTAACTGTTCAAAGAATTCTAATGCTAAAGTACCCTGACCAGCTATTACATATTTATCATTGAATGGATGTAGGAAAGTAGCTCCTGTTTCTTTCTGTACTTCTACTGCTTTAGCGTATGCATCATCGTAAACTGTACCATTTAATACAACTTCTGCTCCGTAACCTTTAGTAGCACTAACTTTTGCTAATGGTGCAGTAGCTGGCATTGCTATAGTAGCTTTTATTCCTGTTAATTTTGCTCCAAGTGCAACACCCTGTGCATGATTTCCTGCAGATGCTGCTATAACTCCTCTTGCTTTTTCTTCTTCAGTAAGATTTGCTATTTTATTACATGCACCTCTAACTTTGAAAGATCCAGTTTTCTGTAGGTTTTCACATTTGTAATAAACATGAGCACCAGTTTTTTCGCTTAATTTTGTACTTTCTAAAACGTCAGTCTTTTTAACTATATCTTTTATAGTCTCTCTCGCCTGTTTTACATCTTCTAAAGTAACCTGTAACATTTACATCAACTCCTGTTAAATTATATTTTT
>URRU01000226.1 GCA_900550335.1 uncultured Clostridium sp.
AAAGCTCCTGCCGTACCTTCATTTTTATGTTCAGAATCAAATAATTTCTGTCCATCGTATATAGTTGGATTAGATGCTAATATTTTATATGATAGTTTATTTATTCCTCGTTTAGCTGCTACAACATGTGCTGCTGGTATTTTAGTTACTATATCTAAATCATCATTTATCAATGCCTGTCTTGTTAATCCCCATCCTGTACCGAATGTAGCTACAGAAGTTGTAACACCTTCATCCTTCATTTCATCGAATTTAAATTCGGCATTTTCATTCATTTTTGTTAGCTCTCCAGCTTCACTTATTCTATAAACTTTAGTTGGCTTGAAATTAGATACACTACCTTTAGTAGTCCATTCCTGGAATGTAGTTGGCGCTGCCTGGTATGCTTTAGCCATAGATTTATTTACTGTATTGTCCATTATAGATACAAATGCTCCACCAGGAGTTAATGCTCTCTGGAATAATTCATCATCACTCATTCTTATTCCATCTGTACCATCTAATCTTAGCGACTGTATAGCTATATCTCTAAATCTCATCCCAGCCATATTTCTTATTTCTTCTTTTTCGTTACCTTCGCCATATCCAGCCTTTATCATTAAAGCACTTGTTATATCTCTGGTAAAATTATCTCTACCATTGCCTGTTACTTCAACACCTTCAATGCCTCTTTTCTTTTCTTTAAACTCATCTAATAGAATAGCTCTAACTTCATCTAAAGTTTTATCGCCTTCTATAAATTCTTCAACTCTTTCATTCGCTACGTTGAATGATCTGCATAACTTAGTTATATCTAAGCATCTCTGTTTTTCATTTTTTGCCATGCTCATTTCTATATCTAGCTCCCTTTCACCACTTTTTTTGCACTCCTCAGAAGATTTTTCTTCTTTTTTTTCAGACTCTTCTTCCTTAGTTGCATTATTATCAGATTCTTTTTCATCATCTTTTTTAGATTCTTCTTTAGAATCCTCTTTCTTTTTACCTTCTTCTTCGCTTCTTATTTCTTCTTTTTCTTCCATTTCTTCTACCCCTCCTTCTAGGCTTCTTCCTATGCCCACGTTATCATCAAGCGGAATAGGTGTTATTGTTATTTCATACGGTGTCCATCTAGTAGCTATAAGTTTTTCAGTTTTATTTTCTGTTTTTCTTTCGAAATTATTAATCATATAACCAAAACTTACACCTTTTATACTTCCAGATTTAACCTTTTGGAAAATTTTATCTGATTCATAATCTTTGTCGAATGTTACCCTACATCGGCATTTTCTTTCTGCTGCATCAAAATATACATCTTCTATTTTCCCAATAACCTGGTTGGCATCATGGTTAAATAGTAAAGAACCACTTGTTCTTATTCTGCTAAAATCTACATTTTCTTCTGTTTCGTGGGATAATATCTCATCATATTCAATCAGTTTCCCTTTTTTGCCTACACCATACCTTTTGGCTGGTTTTTCGCTTGAAAATGAAAACTCTATTGTCCTACTATCTTCTTTTCCATCTTCAATATTTTTATAATCTATTGCTAGATTTCTAAATAACTTTTTTTCCACTCTATTCCCTCCTTTCCCCAGTTTTTATAATAAAAGATTTTAAAAATCTAATTATTAACTTCATTTTCTTCTTTTTTTGGATACATACTATTAACAAATTCTATTTCTCTTTTTCTCTGTTCTAGTACTTCCTTCCAATCTAGTCCTTTTTCGGCGCAAATTCTTTCAAGTGTATCTATGTTTTCTGCAACCGCCTTTGAATTCGCATTTACTTCTTTTAGAGGATCTATCCAATCCCAACCTGTAGCTATCCATTTATGTTCTAAATATTTTTCCTTGTTCTCTAAGAAGTCAATCAAATCAACATCTATCATCTGTTCCATTACTAGCATAGTTACAAATTCTTCATAGACTTCATCCAAGAAATGTTCAATCATATAGTTTTGATATTTCTTGTACTCTTTTCTGTCCTCTAATAGTCCTTGTCTTGCACTCGAATAGTTAACCTTACTCATATCTCTACTAGATGCTTCATAGCTTAGTCCTTGTCCTGCACCAGATATTCTTTGTTGTGTTTGGATGTAAGCTTCGGCATTTGCTGCACCGTTGGTAGGATTTACAACTTGCACACCTTCACCAGGTTTCAATTTCATAATCATCCCAGGTGCTAAGGTCTGTTGATTGTAACCACTATCTGCATCTACTCGGTTATTATTCCTTCCACCACCGAACCCTGCATTGTCTACTTGCGTTATAAAAGCGGATAAACAAGCACTTACTCTTTCTTTTATCTGCAATGCTTCCATAAAAGAATCTATATCTTTAATTCTTTTCAAAGTTTTCGCCATTGGGGAAATTTCCCTCAACTGTGTTGGTCTGTTTTTCATAAATAAAAACATAACTCTGTCGGCATCTATTGCTATATCTTCTTCAAACTGTTCATATCCATCCAAAGATACTTTTTTGAAGTGATATTTAATAGGTCTGTTGTATTCGTCTATCTCTATTCCACCTATTACATTATTCTTGTTTGGCATATAAATAGAATTAAGACTTTCATTTAAGGAATCCACTTCTAATGCTTGCAACTTAAATGGAAATTCCCCTCTATCGTCATAAACCTTTACAAATATAATTCCGCCGTCAACTCTCATTCTTCTAATAGCTGTTTCACATAATTCTTTAAAAGATTGTTGCCCCATTATGTCGCAATTTTTGTGTCTACTCCAACTTTTAAAAAGTCTTTCAATTTCTTTATTCAATTCAGATGCATTTTCATCATCTTCCTTGATTTTTGCCTGTAGTGTGAATCCATTTCCAACAACATTATTTACATACGGC
>URRU01000227.1 GCA_900550335.1 uncultured Clostridium sp.
TAGTTTTTTTCTATAACAATATATTTTTTCTATTTTGCACATGTACTCGTATAACTTATTTCTATAAAAATAAACTTTTATCTTATTTACTCATTATTTCTTGCATCATAGTTTCTAATCCTTCTCCATATCCACTACCAGCCCAATTATTAGATAATGATTTAACTGTTTTACATTTTCCAAAAAGACTAGAAAAATGTCTTGGGTCTTTAGGATTTGATAAAGGATACCCTTCTTTTCCAGCATAAAGTGCTAAATGCTGTACCTGTGCCAGTGCACCATCTTCCCAAGTTTCGAATCTTGTATGTGCTTCTTTGTCCTTATCATCTCCTCCTACTGGAGATTTTAATCCACAAGTATTTTTAAATGTTTCATCCAATACTCCACCAAATTTACAATATCCTGTTTCTTTTGCACACTGTGCAACTACTAATGTAGGGTCTACTCCATTTTCAACAGCTGTATTATATAATATTGGTAATATCTCCATAAATAAATCAGATGCTTTTTTACTTTCCGCCCATCTTCTACACTGTTCATAGGTAGATGTTGGTTTAGAAAGTATTGGTAAACCAAGCACAACTCCATTATTAGTTGAACCATTCGATTCATTTGAACCATTTGAATCACTTGAAGATGCCCGTCTTAAACAGTCTTCGTATATACTAGTACTCAAAGTACCTATTTTAGAAATTTTTGAAGCACCTCTAAATATTGATTTATCAGATCCTTTAGAAACTAACATAAGAGGGTCGTCTTTTGCCAATGTAGATCCTACTAGTGCATTTTTTAAATCATATCCGTCTGCTACATAATATCTATTAACATTTGGATAGAACTTATTAAGTATTATTTGATTAGTTTTATATCTATTAGCTCCACCTAATCTTTCAGCATTTGTTGCTTTCACTAAGCTGTCTGATATTACAGTAGTTCCTCCGATTGCATAAGTTTTTACATTTTTTAGTTTATAATCTATAGTTTTTCCATTTGTAAGTATAACAGGCATACCATCCTTAACAGCCTTTGAAGCTATACTTATACTGTCCGCTTCCCCTTTTGTACCATTAGTTATTGCTACTGAAGTTATTTTCTTTAATTTAGCTATCTTATTTGCTACATTATAGCTAGTTTTATTTCTATTTGAGCCACCGATTCTTTCTACACTTATTCCTCTAGTTTTTAGAGTACTTTCAACTCCTTTTGATACAGCAGCTTCTAATCCAATTATGTATACCTTTTTTACATTTTTTAGTCTTTTAAATGTTTCATCAGGTATACTATTTTTCTTAGTAAGAAGTATTGGTGCATTTGTTGCTCCTGATAACCCACTTGCTGAAAGTCCATCCGCTATAGAGTTATCTAAGTTTACAAGTATAGCTGTATTATACTTTTGTCTATCTGCTATTAATCCTGCTGTTTCATACATATTTTTACCCTGGATTACCTCTTTTTCTGCAGCATTAGCAGGTATAACACTTCCTATTAACATTGTAGATGCCATACATACTGTCATCGTTTTTTTTAAATTCATTTTAATAATATTCCTCCTCTCATATAACCACTCATAATTTTTTATTTACAATCAATTTTATAATATACTCTTTTATCTACAAATCATTTTCTAAATTAAAAAAGGCTAAGATTTTTAACTCTTAGCCTTTTTTTATTATCGCATAAATTCAATCATATTTCAACGTTTTCAGTGTATATTATTAGTAATTTACTCAATTACAATTTTTATTCATTATAAGCTTTTATTACTTCTTTTATAGCATTTAATGCATAATCTACATCTTCTTCTGTATTGAAGTATCCAAAGCTAAATCTTACTGTTCCCTGAGGGAATGTTCCTAATGTTTTATGAGCAGATGGTGCACAATGCATACCTGGTCTTGTAGATATTCCATAATTAACATCTAATTCATGGCATATTATACCATTGTCCATTCCAACAAAGTCTAAAGATACAACAGCTGTTCTATTTTCAGTATCTCTCTTACCTATTATAAATCTTTCATCTATTTCTTCCATACCTTTTATGAATCTTTCAGTAAGCATCATTTCTTTTTTATGTATATTTTCTATACCTACTTTTTTGATGTATTCAAGAGATGCATGTAATCCATATGTTCCTGGTATGTTAGGAGTTCCACTTTCGAATTTATCTGGCATGTATTCTGGCTGTATTTCTTCATCAGATTTACTTCCTGTTCCACCTTCTATAAAACTATCTACCTGAGGAACTAATTCATCAGTTATTAAGAATCCTCCCATACCCTGAGGTCCTAGTAATCCTTTATGTCCTGTAAAACATAATATATCTATGTTCATTTCTTTCATATTCATTTCGAATACTCCTGCAGTCTGAGCTGCATCTACTATAAATATAACATTTTTTTCTTTACATATTTTTCCTATTTCTTTTATTGGAAGTGCAGTACCACATACATTTGATGCTGCTGTCATTACAACTGCTCTAGTATCTTCTTTTATTGCAGCTTCTACATCTTTTAAATCTATTTCCCCAACTTTATTACACTGAACTCTAGTAAATGTTACTCCTCTAGTCTGTTCTAGTTTTACAAGTGGTCTCATGACTGCATTATGTTCAACTGAAGATACTACAACATGATCTCCTTCTTTTAATAGTCCTTTTAAAACTGTATTCATAGATTCTGTTATATTTTTAGTGAATACAACATTTTCTGGTTTATCAAATCCAAATAATTCTGCTAGCATTTCTCTTGTTTCAAGTACAACAAATCCTGCACTTAAAGCTGATGAATATGCCCCTCTATTTACATTTCCTCCAACACTT
>URRU01000228.1 GCA_900550335.1 uncultured Clostridium sp.
AGTAGCAAAATATCAAAAATAAAATTCTAAAAATAAAATTATAAAACTAAGAATAAAGTTATATACGAAAAAAATTCTAATAAAAATATAAAACTATTGTAGATTTGTATAAAAATTGTATCGGTTGAAAATAATAAAAATAGAAGAAATATTACTGATTTTATAGATAAAAAATAGGAGGTATAAATTTATGAATAATGTAGAAAAAGGAAAAATAGGTGAGGATATAGCTACAAAATTTTTAGAAAATGGCGGTGCTATTATAAAAGAAAGAAATTTTAGGGGAAGATTTGGAGAAATAGATATAATATCGTTTTTTAATACAACAGAAATAGTTTTTATAGAGGTTAAAAGCAGAAGTACTTGCAAATATGGTTTTCCTGCAGAAGCTGTAGATAAAACAAAGCAGAATAAAATAAAAAAAACAGCTCAAGAATATATAATGAAGAATAATTTACAGGGAATTTCTATTAGATTTGATGTTATAGAAGTATATATGAGCGATAAAAAAATAAGGCATATAGTAAATGCTTTTTAGGTGGAGGTTTAGATATGATAAGTTCGATTAATTCTAGAAATATAATTGGAATAGATAGTTGTGATATAAAGGTAGAGGTCGATATTGGTAAAGGTATGCCGTCTTTTAGTATAGTGGGGCTTGCTGGAACAGAAATAAAAGAAGCCAGAGAAAGAGTTAAGTCTGCCATAACAAATAGTGGGTATAGATTTCCTAATGCGAGAATAGTTGTCAATCTATCGCCTGCAGATATGAAAAAACAAGGTTCTTTTTTAGATTTGCCTATAAGTATAGGAATACTTAGAGATAAAATACATGCAAAAGACGATGATATGAAAAAGTCTGTATTTGTAGGAGAGTTATCATTAGATGGGAGTGTAAAATCTATAAAAGGGATACTCCCAATTGTAATAGGAGCAAAAGAAAATGGATATGAGAGAATATTTATTCCAAAAGATAATTTTGAAGAGTGTAGTTTTATAGATGATATTGAAATATTGCCAGTAAATAGCCTTAAAAACTGTATATCGCTAGTAAATGGGAATATAACAAATCTTGAAATAGAAGCAATTAAGTCGGAAATTCTATCTAGAAAATGTGTAGGGAATACTGAATATGAAAATATAGATTTTAGTGATATAAAGGGAAATATATATGTAAAAAGATGTGCAGAAATTTCTGTGGCAGGAGGTCACAATATGCTTATGATAGGGCCTCCAGGTTCTGGAAAGTCATTTTTGGCAAAGAGAATGACTACAATTCTTCCAGATATGAATAGAGAAGAAATGCTAGAAGTTAGTAGGATATACAGTGTTTTTTCAAGTTCAATTGAAAGAAGTGGGTTAATAGAAAAAAGACCATTTAGATCTCCACATCACACTGCAACAGGTGTGTCTTTAATTGGAGGAGGAAGTGATGCAAAAGCTGGAGAAATAACTTTGGCTCATAATGGAATATTATTTTTGGATGAGGTTGCAGAGTTTAATAGAGATACACTTGAAGCATTGCGACAACCTATAGAAGACAAAGTTGTAAATATATCAAGGCTAAAATACAGCGTTACATATCCAAGTGATTTTATTTTGGTAGCTGCAATGAATCCATGCCCGTGTGGATATTATAGGTCTAACATAGAATGTAGATGTAGAAGATATAGCATAGATAGATACCTTAGCAAGTTATCAGGGCCATTTTTAGACAGAATTGATATTTTCACTGAAGTGAAAAGTGTTTCATTTGATGAGATTAACTCAACTGCAAAGAATGAAACATCTGAGGAAATAAGGAAAAGAGTTGGACTTGCTAGAAAGATGCAGCAAAAAAGGTTTGGTTTAAATAGCAGTAGATTAAATAGAGATATGAGTAGTTCTGAAATAGATGAGTACTGCAAATTAGATGAAAAATGTGAGAAGGTAATGAAGATGATTTTTAATAAATATAGGTTAAGTAATAGAAGCTATATAAAATTGCTGAAGGTAGCTAGAACTATTGCTGATTTAAATGAGAGGGAAAGAATACAAGAGAGTGATGTATTGGAAGCTTTTTCTATGAGGAGAACATATTATACTTATTTTTCTAATTTACATGGTTAGAATTTAATGTAATCTAAAGTAAATATAAAATGAATTAAAGTAAAGATAATTGAATCAGTGTAAAAAAGTAAAAGTAAAATGAATCATAGTGAATATAAAAAAATAGAATTAGGCTAAGTGTAATCATATAAAAAATGAGGGAGTTTATAAAATGAAAAGAAGAGATGCATACTTATGGCTTTATGGTGTTGCTGGATGTAGCAATTTAAACATAGATAAAATTGAAAGAGGAATGAGTTCAATCAAAGATATATTTGATTTTTCAGAGAAAACAATATATAATCTTGAAGGAGTAAATGATAAAGTTAAAGAAAATATCATTAAATGTAAAAATAAAATGAATGTAGATGACTATAAAGAACTTCTTTACAGAAAAAATGTAAAATATTCGGTTATTGGAGATGATGATTATCCAGATAAATTGACTAATATATACGATGCTCCAAAGGTGTTGTTTTATAAAGGAGATATATCTGCTTTAGGTAAACATTTTTCTGTTGGAGTAGTTGGTTCTAGAAAACCTACTGTATACGGAGCAGAATGTACTAAAAAATTAGCTAGAGAGCTTTCTGAGTATGGTGCTGATATAATAAGTGGACTTGCAATAGGAGTAGATGCAATAAGTCACGAGGCATCTTTTTTAGGAAAAGGGAAAACTTTTGGAGTGCTCGGATCTGGAATAGACAATCCTCTTCCTAAAACA
>URRU01000229.1 GCA_900550335.1 uncultured Clostridium sp.
ATTTCTAATATATTATAAAAATATATAAAAATAGCTACTAACTAAAAGTTATACCTCTAGCTAGTAGCTACAATTTGCTTTTATATTCTCTTTTATTTTATGCTCTTACATTTTTACCTATTTTTATGAAGAAACTGCTTCCTTTTCCATACTCAGATGTTACACCTATCTCAACACCTATATTTTTTGCAGTAACATCTGCTATTGAAAGGCCTATTCCAGAACCATCTATATCCTTATTTCTAACATTATCACTTCTGAAAAATCTATCAAACAGATTTGGTAAATCCTCTTTTGAAATACCTATTCCAGAGTCATTTACAGAAATAATTAATTTATCTTTATCATCTTCATCTTCCTTTACAACTACTCCAATAGAATCTCCAGATTTTGTATATTTAAATGCATTGTCGATAAATATCCTTAAAATCTGTTTAAACTTATTCTTATCAGTATAAACCTCTGTATTTTCTGTCAAAATATCACAAGAAAATTCTTTATCCTGATACTCTGCTATATCGAAGTAATCCTCTGTTATTTCATCTATAAGAGTTTTTAAATCTAAATTTTCTTTATTTAGCTGTACAATACCATCTTCTTTAGTAAGCGAAAGTAAATCATTTACCATTTTTTTAAGCCTTCTGGTTTCTTTCATAGCTATTGCGACAGTTTCTGCCTCATCTCCTATTGTACTTTCTGGTTTTTTTAAAAGTGACTCTAATTTTGATGAAACTATTGTTATCGGTGTTCTAAGCTCATGAGATGCATCCTGAATAAATTTTGCTTGATTTCTCCAAGCTGTCTCTATAGGAATAAGAGCTTTTTTTGTAAGATAAAGCGAAATCATATATATAAAAATCAAAGAAATTATACCTAAAAATAGTATAATCGAAATAAGCTTAGAAATTGAAAACATCTCTGAATCTATATTTCTTATGATTTGTATATGATAATCTCCTACAGTTATGTTTAATTCTTTGAAAAAATGTCCATTTTCTCTATATTTAGTAAATACTTGGTCTGTATCGCTCTTTCTCTCTGGAAGAATTTTTTCAAAATAATCATTTTCTGTGTAATATTTTATTCTTCCATTTTCATATATATAAACCATGTCCTTTGGATCTAAGAGCTTAATAGGCTCGTATTCGCTATTGTCTAATTGAGTTACAATATGTTTAAACTCCTGACCAATTTCTTTATCTATATTGCTATAAGTAATATATCTAAAATACACCATTGTAAAAGCCAATAGCATACATAAAAAGCACATAACGACAAGCATATTAATCTTTAAAAGCTTGTTCTTCGTCTTTGCAAAAACATCCTTATTTATCTTCATCTAATATATAACCTACTTTTCTCTTTGTTTTTATATATTTATCATATCCGAATTTGCTAAGTTTTTTTCTCAGATTACTTACATAAACCTCAACAATTTCTATTGTAGCATCTGAGTCTATTCCCCATATTCTGTCGTAAATCTGCTCTTTAAGTAGTATAGCCCCTCTGTTCATTACAAAGTATTCTAAAAGATTGTACTGTTTGTTTTGTAGCATTATCTCTTCATCTCCTATAAATACTCTCTTTTCTGATGTATCTATATACATATCTTTAAATTGAAGTCCTGTTTTTTCTGTTAGTTTTCCATTTGTTCTAAGTATTGCATATACCCTAGCAACTAATTCCTCCATATAAAATGGCTTTGTAAGATAGTCATTAGCTCCTGTTTGGAATGCCTCAACCTTGTCATCTAATGCCTCTTTTGCTGTAAGTATTAATACAGGTGTATCTATACCTTTGTTTCTGGCATTTTTTAGTATTTCCATTCCGTTCATACCAGGAAGCATAAGATCTAGTACCACTAGGTCGTATATTCCCTGCTCTATCATGTATAGAGCTTCTTCTCCATCCTCGCATCCCTCAACATCAAAATGCTTAGATAATTCTTCCATTATACTGTCTAAAAGAGTTTTATTGTCCTCTACTGCAAGAATTTTCATAATTTCTCCTCCTTTAGTTATTTAAAATATTTATATCTCTTACTCTCATTTAATATTTACATTTATTATTTTTAAATTTTATTTACATAACTATATTATGTGAATACTTCTTTTAATATTTTAGAATAAATTTCTGTGTTCCCTCAAGAAGTCTTTTATTATCTGTGTAAGAACTTCATTTTTCTTGAATCCACAGTTGCTACAAAGTACATCAAAATCCTCCCAAGTCTGTCTGTCTATGTTTAAATAAGCCTTTTTAGTATCTTTTAAATCTGTTTCTTCTATTACAACATCCTTATTTTTAGAATCCTCTTCTGTAGCTGCATTGTAGCTTATTGTATCTTTAACACTTAAATACCAATCGTAAACCTCGCAAAGTTTATCCATATCCTCTTGAGTGATATTTATTTTTCTATCCTTTTTAGGAGCAGTTCTCTTTTTTGTAGTTGTAGATTTTGCTTCTTTATTTTTAGTTGTAGCACTTTTACTTGATGAAGCATTACTTTTATTTGTAGAAGCAGTGCTTTTGCTTGATGATGTACTACTTTTAGTTGATTCTTTCTTAACTGTAGTTTTCTTTTCCTCTTTATTATTCGTACTACTCGATTTTTTTCTTGTAGTTTTTTTCTCTTCTTTAGGAGCAGTTTCTTCTATTTCAGCTAGAGATGCAAATGAAACCTGCTGCTCCTTTTCATCTATTTTTTTCTTTCTTGCCATATTTCTCCCTCTTTCAAATTCTTTTATATTATAAATTCCATTCCTTTATTATAACTT